>NZ_CACSJY010000177.1:0-128 GCF_902706155.1 Pseudomonas sp. 18058 | reverse complement strand
GGGGGGGGGGGGGGGGGGGGGGGGGGGGGGGGGGGGGGGGGGGGGGGGGGGGGGGGGGGGGGGGGGGGGGGGGGGGGGGGGGGGGGGGGGGGGGGGGGGGGGGGGGGGGGGGGGGGGGGGGGGGGGGG
>NZ_CACSJY010000176.1:0-195 GCF_902706155.1 Pseudomonas sp. 18058 | reverse complement strand
CCCTGTGGGAGCGAGCTTGCTCGCGAAGGCGGAGTGTCAGGCAACATTGATTTCGGATGTGCCGGCGCCTTCGCGAGCAAGCCCGCTCCCACAGTGATCTGCGCTGAAATGCAGATGTTGGAACGGATGTAAAACCCTGTGGGAGCGAGCTTGCTCGCGAAGGCGGAGTGTCAGGCAACATTGATTTCGGATGTG
>NZ_CACSJY010000175.1:0-244 GCF_902706155.1 Pseudomonas sp. 18058 | reverse complement strand
GCCATGCAGAGGCTTGGGCGCTTTCCCGGAATGCTTAGGGCAGTACAGCACCAAAATCGGGCGATGCGGGGAAATGGTTAGGCGAAGTTGCGCCTAAATGTGGCGAAGATCAAAAGATCGCAGCCTGTTGGTTGCGGGCAAATGCCGCCGCCTTGGCCTGCTCTCGCTTGTCCCAAGGATTACCACCGTCACTGGCACGCGGCGGCAGACCGGTGTGCTGGGTGAGGATCTTGGTGGTCTTCTC
>NZ_CACSJY010000174.1:0-346 GCF_902706155.1 Pseudomonas sp. 18058 | reverse complement strand
ACAACCTGCGCTTGAAGCAGGCGGCGGGGACGTTGAATCCGGGTGATCTGGAAGATCTGCGACGCTATCTGAAAGCCGACTACAACCCGGACAAGGATTTCCTGCCGCCGGATCTGGCCAAGGCTGCAGAAGAGCAACTCAAGGCCCGCCCTTAAAAGCAAAAGATCGCAGCCTTCGGCAGCTCCTACATTGGAATGCATTTCCCTGTAGGAGCTGCCGAAGGCTGCGATCTTTTTGCTTTATTTGATCAGTCGGCCCAAGCCATCCAGCAAACGCTGCAACGCGCCTTGATTGCGGCGCATCACCGCCAGCCCGGCGTCGGCCATGCGTTGCGCATCACGCGGCA
>NZ_CACSJY010000173.1:0-381 GCF_902706155.1 Pseudomonas sp. 18058 | reverse complement strand
GTGGACTTCTCCCGCAAATTCAAGGCGCCGCGCTGGACCTCCCGGGGCTTCTGCGTCGCCTGCCCGCGCGACCCGTACCTGGTCATCGGCGACGAGATCATCGAGAGCCCGATGTGCTGGCGCTCGCGCTACTTCGAGGGCGACGCCTACCGGTCGCTGTTCAAGGAGTATTTCCGCGCCGGCGCCCGTTGGACCTCGGCCCCGCGCCCGCAGCTGACCGACGACCTCTACAACTACGATTACCGGGTGCCGAACCTGAAGGCCGGCGAGCCCATGCAATTCACGGTCAACGAGTTCGAGCCGGTCTTCGACGCCGCCGACTTCGTCCGCTGCGGCCGCGACCTGTTCGTGACCCGCTCGAACGTCACCAACCTGATGGGC
>NZ_CACSJY010000172.1:0-383 GCF_902706155.1 Pseudomonas sp. 18058 | reverse complement strand
TAAGCATCCTGATTTTGCAGCAGCAGTCCAACTCTTTTTTCTAACACAGCCATTAACAGAGAAACCCTGTTATGGTCTATTCCCGTTGCCATACGCCTTGGGTTGCCAAAACTTGTTGGCGAGATGAGTGCCTGAATTTCAACGAGAATCGGTCTAGTGCCCTCCATAGAGGCAGTGATACTCGAGCCTGCGGAACCAGCAGAGCGTTCTTCTAAGAAAATTTCCGAAGGATTCAAAACCTCAGTGAGCCCCTCTTCCCGCATTTCGAAAATGCCCATTTCGTTTGTAGATCCGAAACGGTTTTTTACAGCCCGCAAAATACGGAAAGTATGGTGGCGTTCTCCTTCAAAATATAAAACAGTGTCAACCATATGCTCCAACAG
>NZ_CACSJY010000171.1:0-383 GCF_902706155.1 Pseudomonas sp. 18058 | reverse complement strand
ACGTTGGACTGCGATATAGGGATATATCGTCAGACCAACAAGGATTTTTGCTTACTTTTCATCCGTGAAAAGTAAGGCGAACGGCAGGTTAATCCAAAAATTGGATGAGAACTCGGCAAGACGCTGTCGCGTTTTCACCAAAGTAAAAATTGAACAAACAACAAATTCTGGTTGATATAAAGGATGATTCTATGAGCTCAAATGAAACAACAACAGGCTTCAAACCAAAAAAATCAGTTGCACTTAGCGGACAAGTTGCAGGCAACACAGCACTATGTACCGTAGGACGTAGCGGTAACGACTTGCACTATCGTGGCTATGACATTCTTGACCTTGCGGCAGGTAGCGAGTTTGAAGAAGTTGCTCACTTGCTTGTACATGGC
>NZ_CACSJY010000170.1:0-387 GCF_902706155.1 Pseudomonas sp. 18058 | reverse complement strand
CGCTGCTTCATCGGCCAAGCCTCCAGGGAAAAAGGGTTCAGTCAGGAACCGGAGAGCCTAGCAATGAACGTACCGAAAAAACAGCGGCCGCCCGAGGGCGGCCGTTGGGGATTGCCCGGATGGCGCGCCGCGCGGGCGGCGCACCATCCTGGAGCAGGGTCGTGGCACACGGGCCAGCGAAGCGGTTCTGGCTAGGCGCCGCATCGCAGGC
This sequence comes from Pseudomonas sp. 18058, assembly GCF_902706155.1. NCBI lineage: Bacteria > Pseudomonadati > Pseudomonadota > Gammaproteobacteria > Pseudomonadales > Pseudomonadaceae > Pseudomonas > Pseudomonas sp. 18058. Next base: position 176 of record NZ_CACSJY010000170.1, on the reverse strand, counting down.
AGTACAAGCCGTACGACAAGATGCGGCAACGACGCCAGAAGGGTCGTGTTAGCCGCTTTCAGTACCCGGCCTTGGCGCCGGGACGGCGTGCGGCGAACAGCCCCGTCGCACGCGCTCCCTGCCGTGCGAAGCGCTCGCGCCGCGCCTTCTTGGGATCGACCCGCAGCGGCCGGTAC
>NZ_CACSJY010000169.1:0-389 GCF_902706155.1 Pseudomonas sp. 18058 | reverse complement strand
GGGTGAAGGTGCGTTCGGGCTGGGCCGACGACGAGGCGCGGGTTCGGTCCTTCGGGTATGAATGACTCCCCCCTGAGTCGCCTGCGGCGCCTTCCCCCCAGGGGGACGACGCCAGCGGCCGGGCGAAGCCCGTTCCGCGGCGTCTGCTGGCTTGGCCTGCTCCGCGGCCTTTCGTCCCGTGGCGGCACCCGGGCCGCTGGCGATTGCCAGCCCGCAGCCGGGATGCTGGCGCCTTGATTCCGGGTAAAACGGTTTCCCGCTTGTCAGTGTCCATCGACGCAAAGCAGCCATTGATTGCATAGCCCTCCATGGCCGCACGCCGCATTTCCGACGAACCCGCCTATGTGCTGCACCGCTACGACTGGAGCGAGTCGAGCCTGATCCTGGAC
>NZ_CACSJY010000168.1:0-391 GCF_902706155.1 Pseudomonas sp. 18058 | reverse complement strand
CTGCCGGACCTGCGCGCGCTGGGCAGCGATGCCCCGCTGGTGATCGACTTCTCGTCGCACGTGGCCTCGCGCCCGGTGGACTGGTCGCGCGTGGGCCTGGCCTTCGGCGGCGCGCAGAAGAACCTCGGCCCCGCCGGCCTCACGCTGGTGGTGGTGCGCGAAGACCTGTTGGGCCACGCCCTGCCCGTCTGCCCGAGCGCCTTCGATTACAAGGTGGTGGCCGACAACCAGTCGATGTTCAACACGCCGCCCACCTGGGGCATCTACATCGCGGGCCTGACGTTCCAATGGCTCAAGCGCCAGCGCGAGGGCGGGCTCTCCGGCGTCGCGGCGATGGAGGCGCGCAACGTCGCGAAGGCGCGGCTGCTCTACAACTTCATCGACCAGTCGC
>NZ_CACSJY010000167.1:0-392 GCF_902706155.1 Pseudomonas sp. 18058 | reverse complement strand
CCATCGACTCCAGCTCTCGCATGATCGCGAGGTTGATGGACTGCTGCACATCCATGTAGGCGTTATAGCCCGGGTCAAGCACGATGTAGACCACCTCGTACTCGAGCGCGTTCGCACCGAAGCCCTTGAGGTGCGCGCGGTCGAAGCGCACCTTGTCGTGCGATTCGATGATGCGGCGCACCGCCTGCGACACCGCCTCGGCCTGCGGCGCGGTCGTGGCGTAGCTCAGCGTGAAGTTGAAGACGATGCGGCGCTCCTGCAGGTAGCGGTAGTTGTTGATCGTCTGCTTGAGCAGGTCGGTGTTGGACATCACGATCTGCTCGCCGCCCAGGCTGCGGATGCGCGTGGTCTTCACGCCGATCTGCTGCACCGTGCCCGCCACGCTGCCCACC
>NZ_CACSJY010000166.1:0-393 GCF_902706155.1 Pseudomonas sp. 18058 | reverse complement strand
GCCTGGAGCCGGTGGGCGTGGGCGCGCGCGGCCTGGCCGAATGCATGGCGCTGCAGTTGCGCGCGCTGCAGGACGAGGACACCGCGGAGCCCGAGGTGGTGCAGGCCGCGCTGCGCATCTGCCAGCAGCCGCTGGAGATGCTGGCGCGGCGCGACGTGCGCAGGCTGTCGCAGCACTGCGGCGCGGGCGAGGAATGCACGCGCGCGGCGATGTCGCTGATCGCGCGGCTGGAGCCGCGCCCGGGCCGGGCGTTCGCGCAGGTCGAGCGCAACATCGTCGTGCCCGACGTGATCGTGAAGAAGAGCAGCGGCCGCGGTGCGACGCATGCCTTCACGGTGCAGCTCAATCCCGACGTGATGCCGCGCCTGCGCGTGCACGACATCTATGCCGGTG
>NZ_CACSJY010000165.1:0-396 GCF_902706155.1 Pseudomonas sp. 18058 | reverse complement strand
GTTCATAATAATCCATCCATGCGCGTTCCCAAACTTGATCTTCAAGTTCTTCATGACGCATTGGCACATCTGGAAGTTGTGCTTTTAAGAAAGCTTCTAAAGTATCAACATCAATTGGGTCTTGTTCGTCTTGTTGGTAAATACCAGTAACAATGACTTTGTTCCAGAGTGGTGTTTCACCTGGTAATGGTTCCAGTAAAGCCTGATCTTCGGCATCATCCAAAGTTACGCTTACCGCACCTAGAGACATTAAAAGTGTTTCTGTGAATTCAACTTGTTCTTGATCAACGGTAATGTGTATTTGTAACCACTTCACGAAAAGGACCTAAAATTTTATTTAAAGGCATATTGTAGCCGACTAGAGTAGTTTAAAAAAGAAAACGGCCCATCTTTAAT
>NZ_CACSJY010000164.1:0-398 GCF_902706155.1 Pseudomonas sp. 18058 | reverse complement strand
GTCCCGGAGTTGCCCAGGGGCTCCACCGCCTCCACCTGCGACCACGGCAGGGTGATCGGCGGACGGTGGAAGAACACGAACCATGGCGCGGACAGCGACAGCCCTTCGGGCCCCGCAGCCACCGTGAGGCAGTTTGCGTAATGGATCGGCATGCCATGGACGCGCCCCATGCGGGCCGACGCGAAGCGGACGGCCTCTCCACTGGGCGGTGTGTGCTGCGGAAAACGGGCCGCGAACGCGCGCCAGCCCGACCGCGCGGCGAGCATCCGGCAGGCGTTGAGCCAGAAGAGGGGCAGGAGCAGCAGGAACCAGAGCGTATTCATGGGGGTGTCCCGTCAGGTGGCGGAACGGTGGATTATTGGCGCTGGCCGGCAAGGAAGGCTCCGGCACCTGAACTG
>NZ_CACSJY010000163.1:0-398 GCF_902706155.1 Pseudomonas sp. 18058 | reverse complement strand
CTACACAACTGGAATTTTGAAAATCATAGGGCAAATGTTACTTGCTGTAGCAATTTTTTCACTAACTATTTATTTTGCTTATATAATGGAATCTTTACTTTTTGGGTTCTTACAAACAGTCACTTCATTAGTACTTTTAATATGTTCACTTGTATTAGCTTGGACTTCTTTCATAGTTACATTACTTTTAATAATTGTGTTAAGTGGCATTTTCTATTTTGGTGAAAACGATTAATTAAATTATTAAATGCTAGTTATACGAATTAGGACCTTTCACTCACTTTGTTTTTTTAATGATTATTTACTTATATTTCAAACATTTGGTTTTGCAAATTCACTATTAAAGGAGATAAATGTATAATGAAAATCACAAAAGCTATTGGTTCACTAGTCTTGAC
>NZ_CACSJY010000162.1:0-399 GCF_902706155.1 Pseudomonas sp. 18058 | reverse complement strand
CGATCTTTGATGTGATTAATAACAAGATCAACTTCACTGCCAAGAAGGCTGAGTTGCGTAAAGCAGGAGACGACGAAGGTCTTGCCAAACTTGGGCAAGAGATCGTTCTTTACGATCTGAGCCGCTTTGCTTCGCGCAATATCAAAAAGGTTTTCGAATCAATCCCCCTCTTCGAAGGCCAAGAAAATGGATGAGGGCCTGCGCGCTGATGATTTTCGGCGCGCTTGGCCCACTGCGCTGTCCGCCGCGATGCGCGACGTGGGCCAACTGGCGGATCAAATTGAGACAGCAGCAGAGAAAGTAACTGCCGCCAACCGAGACGCGCTAGTTATCGCAGAGCTGCTTCCCAAGATGGTCGATGCGCTCCGTGTTTCTCTTCGCGAGGATGGAGAGAAACTC
>NZ_CACSJY010000161.1:0-400 GCF_902706155.1 Pseudomonas sp. 18058 | reverse complement strand
GTCGTGGAGCTTCGCCGGTCCCTTCGGCGCCTTCGACCAGGCCCAGTTGCAGCGCGGCTTCCAGATCTACAAGGAAGTCTGCTCGAACTGCCACGAGCTGCATATCCCGATGCGCACGCTCGCGGAGCCGGGCGGCCCGGGCTTCACCGAGGCGCAGGTCAAAACGCTCGCCGCGACCTATACGATCCACGACGGGCCGAACCTGCAGGGCGAAATGTTCGACCGGCCCGGCCGCCCGGCGGATTATTTCCCGTCGCCCTTCCCGAATCCGGAAGCGGCCGCGGCCTCGCTCGGCGCCGCGCCGCCGGACATGTCACTGCTCGCGAAGTCGATCAAATATGAGCGCGGCTTTCCGTGGTTCATCTTCGATGCGCTGCCGATTCCCGGCGGCATGTATCAG
>NZ_CACSJY010000160.1:0-401 GCF_902706155.1 Pseudomonas sp. 18058 | reverse complement strand
CAGTGCGTGGCATGGGCTATGTGATGGAGGACCGACAGCAATGAACCCCGCGCTGCGCGCGCACTCGTTGCGCGCTCGTCTGTCGTTGTGGCTCGCTGTGCAGAGTTTGGTGGGCTTGGGCATCGTTTGCCTCGTCGTCTACCTGGTCACCGCCCACAATCTCAGCGCACGCCAGATAGAAACCCTGGCTCAGAAAGAGGCCATCGTCAGGCACTTGTTGAGCAACATCGACGAGCATGCCAAAGAAAGCTCGCAGGAGCACCCGCTGAGCGATTTCCTCATAGGCCACGAGGATTTTCGCCTGATCGTGCGCACCCAGGATGGTGACCTGGTGTTCCCCAAAGCCGCCCCGGATACTGTTAGCGCGCAGAGGGTGTCGCGGGTGTTCGCTGTGCAGCCCG
>NZ_CACSJY010000159.1:0-403 GCF_902706155.1 Pseudomonas sp. 18058 | reverse complement strand
CTTCTCGGTACCGAAGCGTTGCGCGGCGAACACCGCCAGCAGCACCACCAGGGTGACCGGCACGATGAAGACATGAAGTCCGGGCGCGGCCACCTCCAGGCCTTCGACCGCACTGAGCACGGACATGGCCGGGGTGATCACGCCGTCGCCGAAGAACAGCGAGGCGCCGAAGATGCCGAGGATGCCCACCACATAAGCCGAGCGCGAGCCGTTGCGCAGCGTGCGTTGGGTCAGCGCCATCAGCGCCATGATGCCGCCTTCGCCATCGTTGTCGGCGCGCATGATGATGGTGACGTACTTCAGGGTCACCACCAGGTTCAGCGCCCAGAACGCCAGCGACAGCACGCCCAGAACGGTGTCGTGGTCGCTGTTGAGCCCGTAGTGTGGCGAGAACGCCTCCTTC
>NZ_CACSJY010000158.1:0-404 GCF_902706155.1 Pseudomonas sp. 18058 | reverse complement strand
CATGGGTGCCATCGACGAACACCACATGCAGGCGCGGCAGGCGGTTGTTCGGCTTATCAGTGAGCTTGCCGGCCTTGCGCAGCGCCGGGCGCAGTGCATTGCCGAAGGCACGGGCCAGACCGGACAGTGGCTTGCCGGCGTCCGAATCGGGGTGTTCCACCCACAGGTCGCCGAAGCGCGGCGCATCGGCCAGCACTTCCAGCATCGGGGTGATCCGGTCCGCCGGGTCCAGCTGCGGCAGTTCGGCCAGCACCACCAGCTTCTGCCGCGCGAAGATCAGCTCGCGCCAGCGCAGGCGCGGCGCCAGCGCGGCGGCTTCGTCGCACATGAAAAGCACGTAGCCGTCATTGCGCTGGGTGCGCGCATAGCCGGCGAAACCGGCTTCACCGGCGCGGAACTGCAGC
>NZ_CACSJY010000157.1:0-406 GCF_902706155.1 Pseudomonas sp. 18058 | reverse complement strand
TTACATAATATGTAGTCATAATCGACAGTTACACATTCGGTAGGAAGATTATTGTCAGAAATGTTTACATGAATAGCAGTTAATGAAGCATTTCTTAGCTGAATATAATAATACCGTTCCCATCGCCCGCTTTTATTTATACGATACAAATCGATTTCAATAAATAACCGCTCATTCTGATTGATGGCATTAGACAGTAGCGGTGAGCTTTTATCAATGAGTTTGCAAAATTGTAGCCCCTGTAGATTAACGCCATTACCAGTACTGGTAATGGCGTTGGTGAGTGCAAAGGCAAAAATTTCATCTTCATGGCCAACCTGCCAGCGATTACCAACCGACGCATACGTCCCACAGCCTGAAGAAATATCGCCCTGCTTCTCACCGATTATTCTCAGGTAAACAATAT
>NZ_CACSJY010000156.1:0-407 GCF_902706155.1 Pseudomonas sp. 18058 | reverse complement strand
GGGACATGCCGAGCGAGCCCGGCTGCATCGCGCCGGCCCGGACCGCGGGCGTGGCCAGCGGGCTGGTGATCGCCCTGCGCGACGGCATCTACCGGGCGCGCGAGTGGGGCGGCACCCTGGTGTCCGTCGCCACGCTGCCCTACGACCCCGCCACCCAGCGCGCCAACGACGGCAAATGCGACGCGCTCGGCCGCTTCTGGGTCGGCACGCTGCACGAGCCGCCCGCGGGCCGCCCGCGCGAGCCGGTGGGATCGCTCTACTGCATCGACGGCCGCGGCAGCGCGACCGCGCCCGTGGTACGCCGCATGCTGGACGGCGTGATGACCGCCAACGGCCTGGCCTGGTCGCCGGACGGCCGCCGGCTCTACTGGGCCGACACGCCGGACCACACGGTGAGCGCCTGGGAC
>NZ_CACSJY010000155.1:0-408 GCF_902706155.1 Pseudomonas sp. 18058 | reverse complement strand
AAACTGCACATTCGTAAAGGTTTAGTGCAGACCGTGCCTCTGATGACAATTTTTTGATTGCGTCAAAACGAATGTTCAATTTGCGAAAGCTAGTTGAAATTCAGTAATGACGAATGTTTCTTGATAGTGATATCGAGGAATTATTCACATTACGGCATAACGCGCGAGGTGAAAGACCTCGCAAGTCCTTGAAAGAAGACTGTGGTATCTCGCAAGAGATGTCAAAGTTATAGGGTCAAGTGACTAAGAGCATGTGGTGGATGCCTTGGCGATGATAGGCGACGAAAGACGTGATAGCCTGCGATAAGCTTCGGGGAGCTGGCAAACAAGCATTGATCCGGAGATTTCTGAATGGGGAAACCCACCTCGCAAGAGGTATCGCATGATGAATACATAGTCATGCGAGGC
>NZ_CACSJY010000154.1:0-408 GCF_902706155.1 Pseudomonas sp. 18058 | reverse complement strand
CCTTCGTGGTGCCGCTGCTCGGTCACGAACGGGGCCTGTCCGCCTCGGTGATCGGTTCCATCCTCGGCGCGTTCGCCATCGCCGCGGCGGCGATCCGCATCCTCATGCCGCTGGTGGCCGCGCGGCTCAGGGAGGCGGCCGTGGTCACCTGGGCCATGGTGGCGACGGCCCTGCTGTTCGCGGTCTATCCGCTGCTGCCGACCGCCTGGGCGCTCGGCCTGTGCTCGGTGCTGCTGGGCTTCGCGCTCGGCTCGGTGCAGCCGATGATCATGAGCATGCTGCACCAGATCACGCCGCACCACCGCCATGGCGAGGCCCTGGGCCTGCGCCTGATGGCGATCAATGCGTCCAGCGTCGCCATGCCCGTGCTGTTCGGCTCGGCCGGCGCGCTGATCGGGGTGGCGGGGC
>NZ_CACSJY010000153.1:0-411 GCF_902706155.1 Pseudomonas sp. 18058 | reverse complement strand
GCAGCAGGAAGGGCGCCCAGGCGCCGATCGCCGCGTACGTGGGCAGGCAGGCGATGACGAGCGAGCCGGCGCACATCATCGTGACCGAGATCAGCATCGAGGTCTTGCGGCCGTAGCGGTCCGCGATGCGGCCGAACAGCCAGCCGCCGATGGGGCGCATCAGGAAGCCCGCGGCGAACACGCCCGCCGTGTTCAGCAGCTGCGCCGTGGGATCGGATTTCGGGAAGAACGCCGGTGCGAAGTACAGCGCCGCGAACGCATACACGTAGAAGTCGAACCATTCGACGAGGTTGCCCGAGGAAGCCGCCATGATCGAGAAGACGCGGTGGCGCTTCTCCTCGGCGGTATAGGGGCGGGGCGCGGGATGCTGCGCATCGGCCGCTGCGGGGGAGTTCGTGCTCATTGCTGGAT
>NZ_CACSJY010000152.1:0-415 GCF_902706155.1 Pseudomonas sp. 18058 | reverse complement strand
CCTTTTTCTTTGGCGACTTGAATCCCTTGAGCTTGTCGACGTTTACTTTCATTTCTTTCTTGTTCTGAAATCATTGCTAAAATTTGAATAATTAAATCTTTCATAAATTTATCTAGTAGTGGATTTCCAATGACTTCATTCATCATAGGTAAACTCGTTATCATGAGCTGAACTTCTTTATCTTTTAAGTAATTAACTGTTTGAATTATTTCCTCGTAATTTCTTCCTAGTCTATCAATAGATTCAACAATTAAACGATCTCCCATTCTTAAAAAATTTAATACTTCTTGAAAAACAGGTCTGTTTTCTATAGATTTACCTGATTGTTTTTCTGCTGGTGCAGTATAAAATATTTTATCCACCGATAGTATGTCATCGGTCGTTTTACTAGCTAAATCTTCCCAACCTCTATGGT
>NZ_CACSJY010000151.1:0-416 GCF_902706155.1 Pseudomonas sp. 18058 | reverse complement strand
GGCCTACGAGCGCTGCTCGACGCGTCGGGCATCGACGTCCTCGACGAGGCCGGCAGCGGCGAGGAGGCCCTGCGCGTGCTCGACCGCCTCGCCGAGCAGGGGGTGCGCCCCGACGTCGTCCTCATGGATCTGCAGATGGGGCCCGGCCTCGACGGCGTCGCGGCGACGCGCGCCATCCGCGCCCGCGACGACGCGCCCCGCGTCCTCATCCTCACGACCTACGACACGGACGTCGATATCGTGCGCGGCGTCGAGGCCGGCGCGTCCGGCTACCTGCTCAAGGACGCACCGCCCGCCGACCTCGTCGAGGCCGTGCACCGCGCCTCACGCGGCGAGACGGTGCTCGCGCCCGCCGTCGCGGCGCGCCTCGTCAACCGGTTGTCCTCGCCCGCACCGACGCTGACGGCCCGCGAACT
>NZ_CACSJY010000150.1:0-417 GCF_902706155.1 Pseudomonas sp. 18058 | reverse complement strand
GTGTTTCATTCATTGAGCAGGAGCGACCATGACCGCACTCATGAACATTGGGGATGCCGCCAAGGCGGCCGGGGTGTCTGCGAAGATGATCCGCCACTATGAACAAACGGGCTTGCTTCCCGAAGCTGAGCGCAGCGAGTCTGGCTATCGCCTCTACAGCGAGCGCGAGATCTCGGTCCTGCGATTCATTCGGCAGTCCCGGCGCCTGGGGTTTTCGATGCCGCAGATTGCAGAACTGATCGGCCAGTGGGGCGACAGCCATCGCAGCAGCCGGCAGGTCAAGGCGATTGCCGAGCGCCATCTGGTCGATCTGGAAGAGAAGCTCCAGGAGATCGTGGAGATGAAATCCGCGCTGGAGCAACTGGTGTTGGCCTGCGCTGGCGACGACCACGCCGACTGTGCGATTCTGGACAACCT
>NZ_CACSJY010000149.1:0-417 GCF_902706155.1 Pseudomonas sp. 18058 | reverse complement strand
CCACAATGCTTCGCGCCACCTGCCGCTTTCCGTTCCGCGCCATGGTCCGTCGCCATGCCGCGCGCCGATGCCTCCGACATGATCATCACCAGCCTGCTCGATACCGACCTGTACAAGTTCACCATGATGCAGGTCGTGCTGCACCAGTTTCCCGGGGCGCAGGTGGAATACCGGTTCCGCTGCCGCAATCCGGGCGTGCAGCTCGCACCCTATGTGGCGGAGATCCGCGACGAGATCCGGTCGCTGTGCAGCCTGCAGTTCCAGGACGCCGAGCTGATGTACCTGCGTTCGCTGCGCTTCGTGAAGAGCGATTTCGTGGACTTCCTCGGCCTGTTCCGGCTCAACGAGAAGTACATCACCGTCACGCCGCTGCCCAGCGGGGAGATCGACATCCACATCGCCGGGCCGTGGCTGCAC
>NZ_CACSJY010000148.1:0-419 GCF_902706155.1 Pseudomonas sp. 18058 | reverse complement strand
GTAGATGTACGTGTTGCGGACCATGAACTCCTTGAGGATGTCGTTCTGGATGGTCCCGGAGAGCTGGTCCTGCCGCACGCCCTGCTCTTCCGCAGCGACCACGTAGCCGGCCAGCACGGGCAGCACGGCGCCGTTCATCGTCATCGAGACGCTCACCTTGTCGAGCGGAATGCCGTCGAAGAGGATCTTCATGTCCTCCACGCTGTCGATCGCCACGCCGGCCTTGCCCACGTCGCCGGTCACGCGCGGATGGTCGCTGTCGTAGCCGCGGTGGGTGGCGAGGTCGAACGCCACGGAGACGCCCTGCCCGCCCGCCGCCAGCGCCTTGCGGTAGAAGGCGTTCGATTCTTCCGCCGTGGAGAAGCCCGCGTACTGCCGGATCGTCCAGGGCCGCACGGCGTACATGGTGGCCTGCGGGC
>NZ_CACSJY010000147.1:0-420 GCF_902706155.1 Pseudomonas sp. 18058 | reverse complement strand
GCTCGGATCGCGGAGGCCAGCCGACGTGCAAGTGCAGTGGTTCAGGAGCAAGCAGCACGAATGCAGAAACCGCCGGAGCGTGACGCTGGATTGACGCGATAGAAGGCCTTCGAAGGGGCTTTTAGGCGTCGCTGTGGGGTAGGGTGCTGTCGCGACGTTTCAGGCCTTTGGGCGGGCCTGCAGGGCCTTCCACTCGGTCTCGCTGAGGGGGTGCAGGTTCCCGTCATCGTCGAGACGGCCATACACCTTTGTTTGCGTGCGTGCGTCGGCTTGTATGACCAGGTCTGGATGGTCGCGATCAAACGAGCACGTGACGGGGTTCGCTTCCATCGCCGCGCGCAAGGCAGAGGAGTCTTTCGGGGACGCCAAGACCTTGGCGAGTGATTCGAGGGGGGTCATCACATTCCTTTTCCATGGCGT
>NZ_CACSJY010000146.1:0-421 GCF_902706155.1 Pseudomonas sp. 18058 | reverse complement strand
GTGCGGGTGCTTATTCCGGTTCGATGCCGGCGGCCTTGATGACCTTGCCCCACTTCTGCGTTTCGCCGGCCTGGAAGCGGGCCAGCTCATCGGAGGTGGTGGTCCAGGGCTCGGAGCCCGCGGTCTCGTAGAACGACTTCGCCGCGGCGCTGCGCGTGGCGGCGGTGAGCAGCTCGTTCAGGCGCGCCACCACCGGCGCGGGCGTGCCGGCGGGCAGGAACACGCCATTCCATTCGTAGGCTTCGTAGCCCGGGATGGCGGCTTCGGCCACGGTGGGCACGTCGGGCAGGCGCCTGGAGCGTTCGGGCGCGGACACGGCCAGCGCGCGCAGCTTGCCGCCGGACACCAGCGGGTAGGTGGCCGCCACGGTGCCGAACATGAAGTCGACCTGCCCGCCCATCACGTCGGCGATGGCGGGGCC
>NZ_CACSJY010000145.1:0-422 GCF_902706155.1 Pseudomonas sp. 18058 | reverse complement strand
CTTCTCCCACGACTGGCTCATCGATGACTGGGAAAGCTTTGCCGCCATCAAACGCAGGCACATCCACTACAACCTCATCATCATGGGCCTCGTCCTGATCAACATCCTGGCCGCCATCCTTTACCAATCAACCAACCCCTTCCAGTGGCTGATCAACCTGATCTTCCTCCCCGCCTTCATCAGCTGGATCCTCTGCCGCAAGCAGCTCAGCCAAAAAGCCCACTACAAAGGGCATAAAGGCAACATCGTGTTCCCATGGTTCGCAGGCTTCGGCGGGTTATGAAAAATCGCCCACCCCTGTAGGAGTGAGCCTGCTCGCGATAACGTCTATCCAGCCAACATCAACATTGAATGACCCACCGCCATCGCGAGCAGGCTCACTCCTACAAGGACTTTGCATGCTTACCCAGACCTGTCTCTTA
>NZ_CACSJY010000144.1:0-423 GCF_902706155.1 Pseudomonas sp. 18058 | reverse complement strand
GGCTTTTCCTGGTGAGCCGCCATGCGGACATCTACTGGGTGCTCAAGGCCACCGGCGACGCGTTCCGCGGCCCGGCGCCGGGTGAGCTGGCCCGCTACTTTCCGCGGGCAGCGACCAGCCTGTCGCTCCAGCTGCTGGCATCCACCCTGGCGATGAAGGAGCCACCGACGCACACCCGCCTGCGCCGGCTGATCTCACGCGATTTCACCCTGCGCCAGATCGACGCGCTGCGCCCGGACATCGCCCGCACCGTCGAGGAACGGCTGGACCGCATGGCCCCTGCCCTGGAGCGCGGAGAAGCCGTGGATCTGCACCGCGAATTCTCCCTGGCCGTCTCCATGCTGGGCTTCGCAAGGCTGTTCGGCATGCCGGTGGACGACATGTCGGGCATCGCCACCGGTATCGGCTCCATCCTGGAGGGCC
>NZ_CACSJY010000143.1:0-425 GCF_902706155.1 Pseudomonas sp. 18058 | reverse complement strand
GATCTCTTCCTTCTCGTTCAGGCCGTAGGAGACGATGTTGAACCACTTGCCGCTCATGTTGAGGGGCATGCCGTGCGTGAGGTGGCCGCCTTCGGCCAGGCTCATGCCGAGGATGGTGTCGCCGGGCTTCAGGAACGCGAGCAGCACGGCCTGGTTGGCCTGCGAGCCGGAGTTGGGCTGCACGTTGGCGGCCTCGGCACCGAAGAGCTTCTTCACGCGGTCGATGGCGAGCTGCTCGACCACGTCGACGTTCTCGCAGCCGCCGTAGTAGCGCTTGCCGGGATAGCCTTCGGCGTACTTGTTGGTGAGCTGCGAACCCTGGGCGGCCATGACGGCGGGCGAGGCGTAGTTCTCGCTCGCGATCAGTTCGATGTGCTGTTCCTGGCGGACGTTCTCGGCCTGGATGGCGGCCCACACTTCGGGAT
>NZ_CACSJY010000142.1:0-425 GCF_902706155.1 Pseudomonas sp. 18058 | reverse complement strand
GGCCAGGACCGCGTCACTGTGCAGACGCTGGACGGTGCGGGTCGCGTCGTGCGCACGGTGGATGCGGCCGGCTATGTCGTTGGCCGCGAATACGATGGCACGGGCCAACTCCAGCACGTCGTCGAATATGCCTTGCAGGCCGGCACGCCATCCGCGCAGGACCGCCATACCCGCTACACCTACGACGGTGCGGGCCGGCTCGTCGGGAAGACCGATGCGCTCGGAGGGCAGCAATACCACACGTATGACGCACTGGGGAACCGCATAGCGTTCACCAACGAGGTGGGCGCTGCCTGGACCTACGCCTACGATCTTGCGGGTCGGTTGATCCGCGAAGTTTCGCCCCCGGTGGCCGACGGCCCGTCCGGCATCGTGACCCTGACGGGATACGACCTGTTCGGCAATCTCGTGTCGCGCACCGAGGC
>NZ_CACSJY010000141.1:0-430 GCF_902706155.1 Pseudomonas sp. 18058 | reverse complement strand
CACCAGCACGCCCTGCCGCGCGAGCGCTCCGGCCGCCGTGAGCATCGCCACCGGCGTGGCCAGCGACAGCGCGCACGGGCAGGTGACGATGAGCACCGCCACCGCGACCATCAGCGCATGCTCCGGGTCCGTGGGCCACCCCCAGGCGGCGGCCAGGCCGGCGGCCAGCAGCACGCCCAGCAGGAACGGCCGCGCGATGCGGTCGGCCAGCTGCGCGAGCCGCGGCTTCTGCGCGGAGGCGGCCTCCATCAGCGCGACGATCTCCGCGAACCGCGTGTCGCCGCCGACGCGCTCGATGCGCACCTCCACGGGCGCGCGCAGGTTGTAGCTGCCGGCCGCCACGGCCGAGCCTTCGCCGCGCGGCAGCGGCGTCGATTCGCCCGTGAGCAGGGCCTCGTCCACCTGCGTGCTGCCGCGCGCGATGCGGCCA
>NZ_CACSJY010000140.1:0-435 GCF_902706155.1 Pseudomonas sp. 18058 | reverse complement strand
TTCGTGCAGGGCGGCGCCCGCGTGGAGGTGGCCGTGCCGGTGCTTACCGCGGCGCAGATGGAAGCGCTGGCCGACCGCGTGCAGCGGGCGGCCGCCCGGCACCTGAAGACGATGACCGTGGCGCAGATCATCGAAGTGATCGACCGCGCCATCGCCCGCCTGCTCGACCGCTCCGATCCGTTCCGCCGGCAGGCCGAGGCGCTCCTGCCCGTGGTGAGCGGCTACGACGCCGAGATGGTGCGCCTGGGGCTGACGGGCTTCTTCAAGACTTTCCGCGCGCCGCAGCTGCGGCGCTTCGTGGCGGAGGATTTCGCGAACCCGCTGGTGCTCGACGGCTTCCAGCCCGCCCCGAAGGGCGGCGCGGTGCGGGCCCTCGGGCCCGGCCTGCTGGTGCACAGCTGGGCCGGCAACGTGCCGGCCCAGCTGTGCACCAGC
>NZ_CACSJY010000139.1:0-439 GCF_902706155.1 Pseudomonas sp. 18058 | reverse complement strand
GAGTGGTTCCCCAGCACGCCGGACCAGAAGCCGCTGGACATCGCGCGCGCCGCGATCGACCACGCCCGCCGCCATTATTTCGACGTGCTGCTGGTCGACACGGCCGGCCGCCTCGCGATCGACGAGGCGCTCATGAACGAGATCAAGGAGCTGCACGCGGCCCTGAACCCGGTCGAGACGCTGTTCGTGGTCGATGCCATGCAGGGCCAGGATGCGGTGAACACCGCCAAGGCTTTCAAGGAGGCGCTGCCGCTCACCGGAATCGTGCTCACCAAGCTCGACGGCGATTCGCGCGGCGGCGCGGCGCTGTCGGTGCGGCAGGTGACGGGCGCGCCGATCAAGTTCGCGGGCGTGTCCGAGAAGATCGACGGCCTGGAGGTGTTCGACGCCGAGCGCCATGCCGGCCGCGTGCTGGGCATGGGCGACATCGTGGCCCTGG
>NZ_CACSJY010000138.1:0-440 GCF_902706155.1 Pseudomonas sp. 18058 | reverse complement strand
GTGGTGGACGACACGCTGCGTGCGCAGATCCACGGCCAGGCCGCCGAGGCGGAATTGCGGGCGACCGCGATCGCCGGCGGCATGACGCTCATGCGCGAGGACGGCGAGCGGCTGGTGCGGGCAGGGATCACGAGCCCCGAGGAAGTGCTGCGCGTCACGCGCGATTGATACGGACGGGCCGAGGGCCGGGCGCCTCGTGGAGGCGGGCCTTTCCCGATCCGGAAGCGGCTCAGCGCGAACCCGAGGCGCGCAGCGTGCGGCTCAGCAGGATGACGGGCACCAGCCCCACGGCCACGAGCGCGAGCGACGGCAAGGCCGCCTCGCCCAGCCGCTCGTCGCGCGCGAGCTGGTAGGCGACGACGGCCAGGGTGTCGCTGTTGAACGGCCGCAGCACCATGGTGGCGGGCAGCTCCTTCATCACGTCCACGAACACCAATAGC
>NZ_CACSJY010000137.1:0-442 GCF_902706155.1 Pseudomonas sp. 18058 | reverse complement strand
CACGCGGGGCAACCGCCCCGATCGCCGTGCCCACTTTGACCGCAGTGGGCCTATCCCCGCGCACGCAGGGCAACCACCAGCGGCGACCACTGCAGCATCTGCTCGACGGGCCTATCCCCGCGCATGCGGGGCAACCGGCGCCGTGGGCAAGCTCATCTCTCCGGACTACGGCCTATTCCCGCGCATGCGGGGCAACCGGGCCGTTACAACCCTCGCATTCGCCATGGCAGGGCCTATCCCGCGCATGTGGGGCAACCGAGGTCCGCGCCGTCTTCGCCCTTGACGGTGACGGCCTATCCCCGCGGACGCGGGGCAACCAGCTGGAAGTTCCCACGAAGGCAGCCGCCATTGGGCCTATGCCCGCGCACGCGGGGCAACCCATCGCGGGCCGTAGCCGTACAGCGGCGCCTGCGGCCTATCCCCGCGCACGCGGGGCAACCAG
>NZ_CACSJY010000136.1:0-447 GCF_902706155.1 Pseudomonas sp. 18058 | reverse complement strand
GTGGATAGACCGCGAGCACGGCCCTCAGCGCTACCAGAAACGACACCTTGAAGTCCTTATCCGCGTTCTTGCCCAGGTACTCTTGCCCGAATTGCTCCCGCAAATTCATCCAGTAGAGAATCACCGGCCGGCCCTCGATGCGATGAAGTCGATGCGCGAGCCAGGTGTACACGTCAAGCGAGAGCGCAGATCCTTTGAGTGCGTGCAAGGCCCGGTTATCGAGGGGCACAGCGTTCTCGACCAGCTCGGAAAAGTAGTTCTCAGACAGCACCAACACGCCGGGCCAAAGGGTCTTTTGCCCTGTCTCGCGGTTCGCGGTCCACGCGTCGAACTGCTCAACGGGTTGCCCGTTATAAGTCCGCCCCCTGAAGCCGAGCTGCAATCGACAGGCGGCCAAAGCGCTCATTTGTTTGCGCAGCGTTGAGTAGCGGCGTCCATCGTCTGCAA
>NZ_CACSJY010000135.1:0-448 GCF_902706155.1 Pseudomonas sp. 18058 | reverse complement strand
CTCAGTTTCTGGTAATGGCGCGTATAGTAAATTGAAATTTGAAAATGGTGCGCACCGCGTTCAACGTGTGCCTGAAACAGAATCAGGTGGACGTATTCATACTTCAACAGCTACAGTGGCAGTTTTACCAGAAGTTGAAGATGTAGAAATTGAAATTAGACATGAAGATTTAAAAATCGACACGTATCGTTCAAGTGGTGCAGGTGGTCAGCACGTAAACACAACTGACTCTGCAGTACGTATTACCCATTTACCAACTGGTGTCATTGCAACATCTTCTGAGAAGTCTCAAATTCAAAACCGTGAAAAAGCAATGAAAGTGTTAAAAGCACGTTTATACGATATGAAAGTTCAAGAAGAACAACAAAAGTATGCGTCACAACGTAAATCAGCAGTCGGTACTGGTGATCGTTCAGAACGTATTCGAACTTATAATTATCCACAAAGC
>NZ_CACSJY010000134.1:0-451 GCF_902706155.1 Pseudomonas sp. 18058 | reverse complement strand
CCTCTCCGGTGCTGCGCCGGGCCAGCCGCCCGCCACGCTGACCGACTACCTGCCGCCCGACGCGCTGATGTTCCTCGACGAGAGCCACCAGATGATCGGCCAGCTCGCGGCCATGTACAACGGCGACCGTGCGCGCAAGACCACCCTGGTCGAATACGGCTTCCGCCTGCCGTCCGCGCTCGACAACCGCCCGCTCAAGTTCGAGGAGTTCGAGCGCCGCATGCGGCAGGTCGTGTTCGTCTCGGCCACGCCGGCCGACTACGAGAAGACGCATTCGAGCAAGGTGGTGGACCAGGTGGTGCGGCCCACTGGCCTGGTGGACCCGATCGTCGAGGTGCGCCCCGCCACGCACCAGGTGGACGATGTGCTGCAGGAGATCCGCACGCGCGTGGAGCGCAACGAGCGCGTGCTGATCACCACGCTCACCAAGCGCATGGCCGAGCAGCTCACC
>NZ_CACSJY010000133.1:0-457 GCF_902706155.1 Pseudomonas sp. 18058 | reverse complement strand
AGCATGAAGTAGTCGAACTCGCCCGTCACGAGGTGGCATTCCATGCAGCCGGAGATCCGCGCCACGGCCTCCTCGAACGCGGCGAACGATTCCGGCGTGGAACGGTCGAGCACCACGCCGATCATCACCAGCATGCCGGCGCCCACCGCGCGCGGGTGCAGCAGCGCGACCGTGCGGTCGATCAGGCCCAGCCGCTTCAGGCGCTCCACGCGGCGCAGGCAGGCCGGCGGGCTCAGATGCACCCTCGACGCGAGCGCCACATTGGAGAGGGAGGCATCGCGCTGCAGCGTGCGCAGGATCGCGCGGTCGGTGCGGTCGATGCCCGCTTCCGGCACGGCGGTGGAGGCGGCCTGGGCGGGCGGAGCAGCGGCAGGGCGAGGAGCAGGCGCCGGCGCGGCGTCCTGCGGCTTGCGGGTTCTGGTGGCGCACATGGTCGTTCTGGCGGCATGGGAGAGGG
>NZ_CACSJY010000132.1:0-458 GCF_902706155.1 Pseudomonas sp. 18058 | reverse complement strand
CACCGAAACCTCCGGCAGCTTCGTGAATGCCGAAGGGCGCCTGCAGGGCTTCCACGCCGTGGTCAAGCCCCTGGGCGATGCGCGTCCGGCCTGGAAGGTGCTGCGCGTGCTCGGCAACCTGCTGGGTGTGCAGGGCATCGGCTTCGAGACCTCGCAGGAGGTGCTGGCCCACGCCGTGGGCGCCACCGGCGCCGAGCTGCCGACGCACCTGCCGGCCGCCCGCCTGTCCAACACGACGTCCGCGGCAGCCGCCGTGCCGGCCATCGCGGCCGGTGCGACGGAGCCCGTGGTCGCCGCCATCTACCAGCTCGACAGCCTCGTGCGCCGTGCGCCCTCGCTGCAGCTGACGGCCGATGGCCGCCAGGCTGCCGCGGCCGCCCCCGCCGCCGTGGAAGGAGCCGCAGCATGATCGACGCGCTCTACAACGGCGGGCTGAACCTCGTCGCCCAATCCTGGTG
>NZ_CACSJY010000131.1:0-460 GCF_902706155.1 Pseudomonas sp. 18058 | reverse complement strand
GCGCTGCTGCGCGAACGCATGGAGCGCTGGCGCATCCTGAGCGCCCAGGCGCTGCAGGCCGTGCCGCACGGCCGGCGCGTGCGCGCCTGCGGCCTCGTCACCGTGCGCCAGCGGCCGGGCTCGGCCAAGGGCACGATGTTCGTCACGCTGGAGGACGAGACCGGGCCCGTGAACGTGATCGTCTGGCCTTCGCTCGTCGAGACCTGGCGCAACCCGCTCCTGCGTTCGCGCCTGCTGGCCGTGGAGGGCACCTGGCAGTGCCACTGCCCCGACGGCGCCGGCCCCGGGGCCGCGGTGGTGCGGCACCTGGTGCTGCAGCGCTGCAGGGACCTGACCCCGATGCTGGGCCGGCTGGCCCCGGCGCTGGAGGGCAGCCGGGATTTCCACTGAGAGCGGCTCACACGACCCTTCTGATGCGGTCCCTCGCCAGAACCGCTTCGCCAGGGCGTGTGGGCCGCTT
>NZ_CACSJY010000130.1:0-464 GCF_902706155.1 Pseudomonas sp. 18058 | reverse complement strand
GTATAGACCCCTCTGAGATCCCGAGTTGCAGCGGGTAAGCCTTGCAGATTTATACGTATAAACAGCTGAACGCTGGAAGGGGCTTTGAGCGCAGAATCAATTAAGCATGCGCTATCCGACCACCAAGCGGATATAGCGGTGAGAGAGCATTCAGCGCGGCCAGTGCAGCGCTCGGCAGCGGGAAGTCTGTCCAAGCTCAGTGCGCAGGAGGGATGTATCACCGGCCTTTGGGGGGTACCGCGAACGGATGGCAGGGCGACCAGCAACGCAAATCCTGCGGAGCCCCGGTCCGATAACAGAGGTGCCTTTGAATCTTGTGCCGAATGGCGAATCTGGACCGGAAGCTCGCAGGGGAAGCGTGCCGGGACCTCCGAGCTGCCGAGCAAGTCGGAAGTTGTACGCAAGGAAGCAGAAGGCCCGGCCCCTGGGCCAAGGGGCGCATTCGTATGCAAAGCGTACTGCGC
>NZ_CACSJY010000129.1:0-495 GCF_902706155.1 Pseudomonas sp. 18058 | reverse complement strand
GGGGGTATCTTCCGTGCTAATTCGTAAAATTAGAAGGAAGCGCACTTATATGTTTCTCTCCTTCGTCGAGAAACAGTGCGCTCCTGCAGAGGGCTGAAACCGTGGCAACCTATCACCTCAGCGTTAAATTTGGTGGCAAGGGGCAGGCTGCAAACCACGCCGATTACATCGAGCGCAAAGAGAAATACCGCGACCGTCAGGATTTGGAATATTCCGCACACGGAAACATGCCGGAATGGGCCAGGGATAATCCTTCCCATTTCTGGCAGGCGGCTGACCAGTTTGAACGTGCGAACGGTTCGACCTATAGGGAACTTGAAATGGCATTACCCCGTGAACTGACACCGGAACAGCGCCTTGAACTGGTGCAGGATTTTGTACGTCAGGAAGCTGGCGAACGGCACGCCTGGAGTTTTGCCATTCAAAATCCGAAAGCGAGCATTGACGGCGGCGAACAGCCTCATGCGCATATCATGATGAGTCAGCGTGTGAATG
>NZ_CACSJY010000128.1:0-509 GCF_902706155.1 Pseudomonas sp. 18058 | reverse complement strand
GAGCAGGGGCGGGTGTACCTGCAGCTCGAAGGCGCGGGACCGGGGCGGGGCCGGGCGGTTTCAGCGTGCCAGCGCGATCGCGCGTGCGGGCTGGAACTGGAAGCCGTCCACCACGCTCTTGGGCCGGCCGGCCTGCTCCAGCAGGCTGGTGGCGGCGGCAGAGGATTCCTCGACCAGCGCCGCGTTCTGCTGGGTCACCTGGTCCATCTGCGAGACGGCCTGGTGCACCTGGTCGATGCCCCGGCTCTGTTCCCCGCTCGCGGCGCTGATCTCGGCGACGAGGTCGTTCACGCGCTGCACGCTCTGCACGATCTCGTCCATGGTGCGGCCGGCCTCCGCCACCTGGCTGGAGCCCTCGGCCACGCGCGAGACCGAGTCGCCGATCAGCGCCTTGATGTCCTTCGCCGCGGCGGCGCTGCGGCCGGCCAGGGCGCGCACTTCGCCGGCCACCACGGCGAAGCCGCGGCCCTGCTCGCCGGCGCGCGCGGCTTCCACCGCCGCGTTGAGCG
>NZ_CACSJY010000127.1:0-515 GCF_902706155.1 Pseudomonas sp. 18058 | reverse complement strand
GCCTGGACGTGACCGATTTCGGTACGCCCGTGCGCATCGTGACGACCAACCCCCAGGGCGACCGCGTGCGCATGACGATCGAGCCGATCGGTGAGTGGGAGCACAGCGCCTACCAGAGCGACAACCAGTTCGTGGTCGAGGTCCGCCAGAAGAAGGTGGACCTGAACAAGCTCACCCAGGGCCCGGGTTTCAGCGGCGAGAAGCTGTCGCTCAACTTCCAGAACATCGAAGTGCGCTCCCTGCTGCAGGTGATCGCCGACTTCACCAACTTCAACATCATCACCTCCGACACGGTGACGGGCGCGCTCACGCTGCGGCTGAAGGACGTGCCGTGGGACCAGGCCCTGCAGATCATCATGGACGCCAAGGGCCTGGGCATGAAGAAGTCCGGCTCCGTGCTGTGGATCGCGCCCAAGGACGAGATCGACGCCCGCACCAAGAAGGACTACGAGGCCGCGCTCGCGATCCAGAAGCTGGAGCCGCTGCGCACCCAGGCCTTCCAGCTGAACTACGCC
>NZ_CACSJY010000126.1:0-523 GCF_902706155.1 Pseudomonas sp. 18058 | reverse complement strand
CTTTTAATCAACGCATTAACCTCCTAAATTCTCAATCCATGTATGTGCTGCACCAGCTTTTTCTACAGCTTTCACAATATTTTTCGCTGTTGGTAAATCTTTGGCAAGCAATAACATACTTCCACCACGACCAGCACCAGTAAGTTTTCCAGCAATCGCACCATTTTCTTTACCAATTTTCATTAATTGTTCTATTTTATCATGACTAACTGTCAACGCCTTTAAATCCGCATGACATTCATTAAAAATATCCGCTAGGGCTTCAAAGTTATGATGTTCAATCACATCACTCGCACGTAAAACTAACTTACCGATATGTTGTACATGTGACATGTACTGAGGGTCCTCACAAAGTTTATGAACATCTTCTACTGCTTGTCTTGTTGAACCTTTCACACCAGTATCTATAACAACCATATAGCCGTCTAAACTTAACGTTTTCAACGTTTCAGCATGACCTTTTTGGAACCAAACTGGTTTGCCTGATACAATCGTTTGCGTATCAATACCACTTGGTTTACCA
>NZ_CACSJY010000125.1:0-608 GCF_902706155.1 Pseudomonas sp. 18058 | reverse complement strand
GTGCTGGACCGCACGGCGCTGTCGCTCTTCCTGCCGGCGGGCAGCGTATCGCTGGAGGCGGCGCGCCACCTCAACCACATCGCCGTGGGGTCGTTCCTGTTCTTCGGCGTGACCTTCGTGCTTTCGGGCGTGGTGCGCTCCACCGGCGCGGTGGTGCCTCCGCTCATCATCCTGGGCCTGGCGCTCTGGGGCATCCGCCTGCCGATCGCCTACGGCCTGCAGCCCTGGCTGGGCACGGATGCGATCTGGTGGAGTTTTCCGGCCAGCGCGCTCTGCGCCATGCTGATGTCGATGGCCTACTACCGCTGGGGCGGCTGGCGCCGGGCGCGCATGCTGGCGCCGGCCGAGCCCGTGGTGGCGACCCCGGCCGAGGTGGGGGGGCTTCCGCCTTCGCCCGTCTGCGCACAGGCGGAGGCCGCGCCCGGATCACCTGGCCGGCAGCCCTGGCCGCCCGGCGCGGCACGACGGCCGGCCTGAGGGACGGCCGAGCGTTCCGGGCGGAGGAGGCCGGGTAACCCGGCTGCGCGCGGCACGACGGATCCAGGACGATGCGGGCAGAAGGTCGGCGGCATCGCCCGGCCGGTGCCCGCACGGGAGCCCATGGGACC
>NZ_CACSJY010000124.1:0-610 GCF_902706155.1 Pseudomonas sp. 18058 | reverse complement strand
GGGCCTGCTCATCGATCACCATGAAGCGCAGTGTGCCTGTGCGCGCCGGGCAAGACCATTGGCGCATCTTCCGATTGCCATCGGCCGACCCTCACATCGAAGATTCAGACCACGGTGATGGCGCCTTGCGAGCCCATGCGCTGCCAGGGCAGGCCCAGCACCAGAGCATTGAGCTGGGCGTGTTCCAGTGCCACGTTCGGACTGCCCGCTGGTGCCCAGACGAACTTGCCTTGGTGCAGCCGGCGCGCGGCCAGCCACAGGCCCACGCCGTCGTGCACCAGAACCTTCAGGCGGTTGGCGCGTTGGTTGGCAAAGACGTAGGCGTGGTGTGGGCGGGCCGCGCCAAAGGTGGCGATCACCCGCGCCAGGGCGGTGTCGGTGCCCGCACGCATGTCCAGTGGGGCCGTGGCCAGCCAGGCCGCATCGATTCGGATCACTGCAGCAGCTCGCGCAGCATCTGGGCGCACTGGGTCGCTGCAGACAAGGGCCAGTGCACGGTCACGGACAGGCCGGGACGTTGGCATTCGATACGGATGTCGGCCTCTGGCGTCGAGGACGTCACGCTCGGCCGCTCACCGGCGGTCATTGACGCTGCGGTGCTCAACTCGAT
>NZ_CACSJY010000123.1:0-703 GCF_902706155.1 Pseudomonas sp. 18058 | reverse complement strand
TCGCAGACGAGGATGCGCTCGACAAGAAGCGGGCGGAGCTGCGCGCACGCAAGGTGGCCTACGACCGGCCGGGCGCGGCGCTGGAGCCGGGCCTGTCGCTCGGACGGTTCTCCACCGAAGAGGCGGCCGAGCGCGCGCTGGCGGCGCTCGGCACGCAGGGGGTGCGCACGGCGCGCGTGGTGCAGGAGCGCGGCGATGCCACCGGCTACCTGCTGCGCCTGCCCCAGGCCACCGACCCGCTGCGCCCGCCGCTCGATGCACTGCGGCCGGCGCTGGCCGGCAAGCCGCTGCGCGCCTGCGGCTGAGCCACCATCAACGGGGAGCGACCCACAGAACCGGCGAAGCGGTTCTGGCGAGGCGCCGCATCGCAAGCAGTACGCGCAAGTACGACAAGATGCGGCAGCG
This sequence comes from Pseudomonas sp. 18058, assembly GCF_902706155.1. Classification (NCBI taxonomy): domain Bacteria; kingdom Pseudomonadati; phylum Pseudomonadota; class Gammaproteobacteria; order Pseudomonadales; family Pseudomonadaceae; genus Pseudomonas; species Pseudomonas sp. 18058. The sequence continues at coordinate 298 of NZ_CACSJY010000123.1, read as the reverse complement.
ACGCCAGAAGGGTTCTGTGGGTCGCTCTGGATCTACCGCGGATCGGTCGCCAGCAGCATCTCCACCAGGGCCCGCAGATCGCCGTGCAGGCGCGCGAAGCCTGCGGGGTCGAGCGCCAGCGTCTGCTCGTCCATGTAGAGCTTGCGGTTGATCTCGACCTGGATGCTGTGCCGGTGCTGCGCGGGATTGCCGTAGCGGCGCACCAGCTCCACGCCCTTGTAGGGGTGGTTGTAGTCCACGCTGTAGCCGCGCTCGCGCAGGAAGGCGCAGATCGCCTCCGACAGGGCGGGGCTGGCGG
>NZ_CACSJY010000122.1:0-891 GCF_902706155.1 Pseudomonas sp. 18058 | reverse complement strand
GGAAACCGTGCCGACCGAAACGGTGATGCGCGTCTCTGTGCACCAGTCTTCCGATTGGTTGCCGACGATGTCAGTGACCAGAAATGTCACCGCCAGGCCTGCGTAATCGGTGTCGCCGGCCTCTTCGATGGTGCTCTTGCCCACCACGAAGGTGATCGGGTGATTGGCCGGATCGTTGATCTGCTCGGCGGTCAGCGGCGGGGAGGCCAGCAAAATTCCGCCCCAACTGAGCGTGATCACGTCTCCCACGCTGGCAGCGGGATAAGGTACGCCATTGCCTGACGGTGCACGAATGACGATCGGCACTCCGGCGTCGGCGATGTCCTTATCGACGCCGCCGCTGACGACTTCCGGCGGGATGTACATGAAAAGGTTGGAGTGACCGGGCTCCGGATCGATGTCCTGCCCGCCGGGCACTTCGGTTTTTACGTAGATTCGGGTGGGTGGCGTCTGGGTTTCGGCCCCCTGATTCAGCCGGGTGACGCGATACGTCAGGGTATGCGAGCCCGTCTGCAAATGGCGGGGGGCTACAAACAGCGTCACGCGTTGGCCCACATCGGCGTCTTTGGCGATGGTGAGTTGATCAACGACATTGTTGCCGTTCAACAACAACTCGACCAGATCCCCCTTGCCCATGCTGGACCATGGATGAAGAAAGACCTGCAGGCCTTTTTCAGGGAAGACCAGCCATGCCGCCGCACGATTGATCCCCCATTCCCCGGAAGGCAACACCGGTTGGGTACGCGTGGAGATCTCCAACTCGCGCAGGATCAGCGTGGATGTTCCTCTCGGCGGTTGGACAAGCATTGCGATCACTCCTGTCTGGGTTGGGCAACGGAGTGATTTATGGCTGGAAAGGAGAGGGCTGTCACCTGTCAGATCTGACAGGTG
>NZ_CACSJY010000121.1:0-901 GCF_902706155.1 Pseudomonas sp. 18058 | reverse complement strand
GTTCTCAAGAGCACCCTCACCCTAGCCCTCTCCCGGAGGGAGAGGGGACTGACCGAGGTGTTTTCACGGGTTACGCCGACCTGAGATACCGAGCCGAACTCAGGTCTGAACGAGTTGCTTTGAATCCATAATCGACTCGGTTTCTCAGGTCGATGTCGAGCACCAGACACCTCGGTCAGCCCCCTCTACCTCCGGGAGAGGGCTGGGGTGAGGGGCTTTGGCTTTTAGGCCAACACCACCAACCGATTCGGCAACTCATTCCTCACCTGCGTCACCGGCACATGCACTTTGAGCAATTCCCCACACGCCTCAATGCACGTCACAAACCCTTCCAACGTGCGCCCCTGCCGCACCTGCTCGGTAAACGCCGCGACAATCACATCCCAGCTCTTGTTATCCAGCCGCTTGGAAATCCCCTCATCCACCAGAATCTCCACATAGCGCTCCGCTTCACAGACAAAAATCAGCATCCCGGTGCTGCCCACCGTGTGATGCAGGTTCTGTTCGAGAAACTGCCGTCGCGCCAGGTTCGACGCCCGCCAGTGGCGCACGCGGCGCGGGATCAAATGCGTGGTGATTTTCGGCAAACGAAACAGCAGGCACAGCACGATAAACGCGCCCCACTGCACCAACAGCAGGCTGTGCATGGTCAGCCAGCCGGTCAGGTAATGCACGACGCCCGGCACCACCAGCGCCAGCAAACTCGCCCACAGCAGTGGGATGTACGCGTAGTCGTCGGCGCGGGCGGCCAGCACCGTCACCAGTTCGGCGTCGGTGTCGCGCTCGACCCGGGCGATCGCTTCGGCGACTTTGCGTTGTTCGTGTTCGGTCAGTAATGCCATGTTGAAAAGTGCCTGCTCATTATTCTTTTAATGTCACCAGCCGCCGGACGATCCACCGC
>NZ_CACSJY010000120.1:0-901 GCF_902706155.1 Pseudomonas sp. 18058 | reverse complement strand
ATCTAGAAACATCCAAACTAAAAATTTACAAACGAGGCTGCTTTAACGAAAGGGCGTGTGATGAAGAAAGAAGACCTCGTTGTTTTCAGACTGTGATGGCTTGCGGCGAACACGCCTCAGCTGGTGCAACTGCTGAACGCACTGCTTCCGGTGATCGCGATCGCCGTGGCGGGCTATGCCCTCTACCTGATTGGGCGGAAATGATCAGGACTCTCTACTGGCATCGTGTCCCTTCTGCAGTCACACTGAATGCGCTACCCCACCTGCGATGGGCACGTGAAGGAGATCTGTCGCCGGCATCGAGCACGGCCGCGCTCATGCTCTATGTCGCCCTGCACTTCATGGCTGAGACAGTGGTTGTTGAAAAAGACTCGGTGGACCTGCCCGTGTCTTCGCGCGTTGCAGCGGCCAGCTATGAAGACCTGATGCATGCGATCGGCGGTAGATCACGGAGCATGGTGGCGCAGGGCCTGGAGCGCCTGGAACAGCTCCGGCTTATCACCCGCATTGGTTCGCATCAGAAGCGCCGGTACATCTTGGCCGACTCGCTACCTGGCTGGTTCAAGCTTCCGTGCCAGGCAATCGTGAGCAAGGGGGTGATCACGCCCTTCCAGCACCTGACGTTGCGCTCGCGTCACGAACTGCATGCTCTCAAGGTGTACCTCTACCTAGCCGCTCGTCGGGACAACTACAAGTCTTATACGTTGGCTTCCTACGAGAAGATCTCCGTGAGCACGGGAGTGCCAGAACGCCATATGAGGAAGGCACTCGTAACCTTGTCGCTTTGCGGCTTGATCGCCAATATTGCTCGTGAACGTGACCAAGAGGGTGAGACCGGAGCATATGGCCCGAATATCTACTACTTGGCAGGACACCAGACGTTCTTTCAATCGGCTAGTGG
>NZ_CACSJY010000119.1:0-1161 GCF_902706155.1 Pseudomonas sp. 18058 | reverse complement strand
GCTTGTATGGTAGGACTCGAAGGGGTGGGTGGGACCAAAAGCCAGCTTCTGACTGTTAGCCCAGTACAGACTGTGGGAGACATCGGCCCCACCCCTTCCACCAAAGCGCCGATAAAGAATGCTTCGTTCTCTTAAGCGACGATAGAAACAAGCCTGCGCCTCTTGGTGAAACCCTTCGAGTGGAAAAACCTTACAGCGGGAGTGCGAAAAATGGCAATGGAAGTGAACCAATTTATTGTCGGTATCGATGTTGCGAAGGCCGAACTGGTCGTTCATTTCCAGGACAGCGGCACGCAGATGTCGCTTACCAATACCAAGCCTGAAATCAAGAAATGGCTGAGGCAGCAACCCGCCAATACTGCCTTGTGCGTTGAAGCCACCAATGTCTATCACTTGGACGTGGTGGAGATGGCTTATGAAAAAGGCTTCAAAGTCTATGTTGTTGATGGTTTTCAGCTTAGCAATTACCGAAAAAGTATCGGCGGTCGGGTTAAGACTGACTCGAGCGATGCCGCTTTACTCGCTCGTTATTTGGAGCGAGAAGGCCGGGAGCTGCGCGCTTGGACTCCGCCACCAGCAGTGTATGGCAAGCTTCAAAGCCTCCTGCGCCGCAGGGCTGCGCTGGTCACAATGCGTACGGCTCTAAACCAGAGCTGGAGCAATGAAAAGCTACTAAAAACCGCCTTCAAGAGTTTCACCAAGCAAATAGACAGGTTGGATCTGCTGGTTCAAAAGAAACTTAAGGAGTTGCTCAAAGAGGCAGGATTACTTGAGCAGGTAGCTCGCTGCCAAGCCATCGAAGGGATCGGTTTTTTGACAGCCACAGCCTTGGTGATGGCGTTTATCCGAGGTGAGTTCAAGAGCAGTGATGCTTACATCGCTTTCATTGGCATGGACTTGAGAATTTCTGACTCTGGGGAAAAAACCGGACGTCGTCGTTTGACCAAGCGAGGCTGCTCGGAAATTCGCAGGCTTTTGCACAACGCCTCCATGTCCGCCAGCCGCACAGCGGCCTGGAAGGAAACCTATGAGCATCATCGAAACAAGGGCAAGGCCACCACTGAAGCGCTGGTGATTTTGTCACGTAAACTCGCGCGTATTGCATACGCGCTGCTGAAGAGCGAGAAAGCATACGTCAGCAAAACTGCCTAAAAAACGTTG
>NZ_CACSJY010000118.1:0-1197 GCF_902706155.1 Pseudomonas sp. 18058 | reverse complement strand
CGGGCGAGAACGTCACGGTCTTTTTCGGTGATGGTCATATTTTCCTCCAGACAAAAAAATACCGCTCAATGGCGGCGTCTTGGATTAAGCGGCAGCTTCTAGTGCCGCAAGCCTGGCTTCGAAACCGGCCGCGATGAATGCGAGAAGACCATCCGCGCGGAACGAATACCGGTCGCCGGCCGCGACGAGCACTTCAGACCAGGCTTCGGATTTCAACTCGCCTTGCTCATATGTGATATCGCGCGACTTGGGGTCGGTGTGCTGCAGTTGCTCGTACTCCGCCGGGTGTTCTTTTGTTTCTTGCTCCCATGCGTCGTGGCAGATGAACGAGTACCTCATCGGCTCAAGGCCGTGGGACACCATCACATCCATGGCGCGCTGTACCGTCATACCGCAGTGCTCGCGAGCCGCCTCACCCTTTTCCTCTACTGCACTGAGGAATTGATAAAACCCGATTTCCTTAGCCATGGCTTTGGCCGCAGCTATCTCATTGTCAGTCATGCCGCGAACAGGAGTTTTCTCCCGGGCATCGGATGTGCTGATAGCGCCAGAAGATAGGAATGCGGTCGTGTAACGTAGAGAGGCACTACCGACCGAATACGCAGCATCTTGCCCTGGCTGCGTCACGCCACCCGAGCCAATAAATAAACGGCGAGTCCCGCCTGTCCAAAATTCAATTCCGCCCGAAGAGTCGTTGCGTAAAACCGCCAAGCCGGTGGAGTCCAAATACGTAATGAGCGTGCCCGCTACTTGAGTATTCTGGATATCGAACCGCGCCCAGCTGTTTAAGATCGGTGCACCTTTAAGCAGCAGTGAGGAGCCAAATTGCGCTCCGTTCGCAGCGGTTGGCGCGATTGTCAGAGGCGTTGTCGCGGACGTGCAGCCATCAATACGCGGCACTGAGATTGACGTAGGAACTGTCAACGCGCCAGCGTAGCTGTAACTCATCGCCGGCCCTTGCGCCGAGTTGTCGGAATTGACCGATTGCCAGGTGAACCCACCTGCGCCCTGCCCCCGGTTACAGATAAAATTCATGGCGCCGGACAGAGGCGCCCCGCCGGTGTTCCAGCCCAAATAGCCGCCTTGAACGCTGTATCCGCCTGCCGCAGCCAGGAGGACAACCCCGCCAAATTTGGGATACAGCGTACCGGCATTAAATCCAAGATTTTCGAGGGCATTGCCCGCAGTGGTGGCGCC
>NZ_CACSJY010000117.1:0-1315 GCF_902706155.1 Pseudomonas sp. 18058 | reverse complement strand
GGATCAGTGAATGTAAAAGTGCCTGACACACCGCCTTCGCGAGCAAGCCCGCTCCCACAGGTGACGTGTTCTGCCCGGCAAATCTGCCGTGCGGCTGGCTTGAGCGCGCAAGAAGGCCTAGAATTCCCGCATTGTTTATTCCCCCAAGGTAGCCCCGTAATGTCCTTCGCTGAGCAACTAACCCGCCTGCAAGTCTTCCTCGACGCCGACGAGCTGCACGACGAGGCGCTGGATTACGTGGCCGCTCACGGCTACCTGACCGCCCTGTCGATCTGCTCGGACGTCGTGCCGGATCGCGAGTGGATCGACGCACTGTTCGCCGAAGAGCCGCACTACAGCGGTGAAGCCCAGCGCGAAGAAATCGAAGCCACGCTGATCGGCCTCAAGGCGCACATCGCCCGTCAACTGGCGTCGGATGAAGAATTCGAGCTGCCATGCGAACTGGATCTGGGTGAAGATCCGGACGATTCCGAACTGCGCGGCTGGTGCATCGGTTTCATGGAAGGCGTGTTCCTGCGCGAAGCCGCCTGGTTCGAAACCGCTGAAGAAGAAGTCAGCGAAATGCTTCTGCCGATCATGGTCGGTTCGGGCCTGTTCGACGAACAGCCTGAGTTCGAAGACATCGCCAAAGACGCCAACCTGATGGACGACATGATCGTGCAGATCCCGGAAGCCCTGACCGCGCTGTACTTGCTGTGCCAGGCGCCAGACGAAAAACCGGCGATCCTCAAGCCACGTCACCACTAAGATCCGGCCTATGGACAACCCCATAGGCAACCGCTCCCTGATGCTGCGCTACATCCTGCTGGCCGTCGGCTGGCTCAGCGTGGCATTGGGGGTGATCGGTATTTTCCTGCCTGTTCTCCCCACCACACCTTTCCTCCTGCTGGCTGCCGCGTGCTTCGCCCGCAGTTCGCCGCGTTTCTATCACTGGCTGGTCGAGCATCCCCGGCTCGGGCCATGGATTCGTGACTATCTCGAAGGCAACGGCATTCCGCTCAAGGGCAAGGTCTACGCGATCGGGCTGATGTGGGCGAGCATCCTGTTCTCGTGTTATCTGGTGCCAATGCCGTGGGCGCGCGGGTTTATGTTGACCAGTGCGGTGTTGGTGACGGTTTATATTTTGCGACAGAAGACGCGCCCTAAACGCTGAGTAAACGACGCGACCGTTCGTCTTGAAATCGCCCACACCTGTCAGATCTGACAGGTGACAGCCCTCTCCTTTCCAGCCATAAATCACTCCGTTGCCCAACCCAGACAGGAGTGATCGCAATGCTTGTCCAACCGCCGAGAGGAACATCCACGCTGATCCTGC
>NZ_CACSJY010000116.1:0-1667 GCF_902706155.1 Pseudomonas sp. 18058 | reverse complement strand
GGTCAGTCAACATTGCGGGCGACTGATGCGCCGCTTTCGCGAGCAAGCCCGCTCCCACAGTTTTGATTGTGTTTCGGGCAGGGTGATTGTTCTGTCAGAAGGCGAGCGGGTATTGGATGACGATGTAGATACGGTCGATGTCGTCGCCGGCCTGGGCTACGTTCGCGCGGTGGGAGACGTGGGAAAGTTGTACTGAGAGGTCTTTTGCCGCGCCGGACTGGACGATGTATTTCATGTCGATGTCGCGCTCCCAGTGTTTGCCGCCATCACCTTGCTGCAGTTGATACGCACCGCCAACCGGGGCGTGGGTGCCGTCGATGTGGTCGCCGGCGACGTAGCGGGTCATGAAGGTCAGGCCGGGGATGCCGAAGGCGCCGAAGTCGAGGTCGTAGCGTGCTTGCCAGGAGCGTTCGTGGGCGCCGTTGAAGTCGGCGTATTTGATCGAGTTGGCGAGGTAGATCGAGTCGCCGCCGACGAAATCGAACGGTGTGTCGCCATTGACTCGCTGCCAGCCGAGCATTACTGCGTGCGGGCCGAAGGCGTATTTGCCGGACAGGCTGAACGCTGTGTTGTCGATCGCGCCGGCCAGCGCCTGGCCGGTATCGCGGGTGTGGTAGAGGTTGGCGTCGAGCAGCAGGCCGGATTGCTTGAAGTGCAGATTGCCGTAGTACTGGCGCCAGGTGTCGCTCAGGTCGGAGGCGTAGAGCGCGCCGCCGAGTGGGCTGTCCGCCAACAGATCGGCGCCGATAAAACTGATGCCGCCGGCTTCGGTGTTGGCGCCGTAGCCGTAAAAATCGCCTTTGCCCGATGAGCTGTCCTGATTCTTGAATGCGGTGAAATGACCGGCGACCAGATTGAGGTGGTCGATCTCTCGGCTGTTGAGCAGCAAACCCGTGGCGTATTCCGGTTGCAGGCGTTTGTCGGAGGTGTCGAAGACCGGCGTTTCTACGGTCATTTCGCCGAACGCCAGAGTGGTGCGCGAGGTTTTCAGCTTGAGTGCGCCGCCGGCACTGGAGTAGTTGCTTTCGCTGCGGCCGTCACTGTCGATCGGCAGCAAACCCGTGCCGGAATGACCCTTGCCGCCATCGAGTTTAAACCCGGAAAAGGCGTGGGCGTCGATGCCAAAGCCAAGCGTTCCTTCAGTGAAACCTGATGAGTAGGTTCCGATAAAACCCTGCGCCCATTCCTGTTTATAGTTTTTTCCGCTAGGTGAGGGGGATCGGTAGTCGTTGCTCAGGTAGAAATTGCGCAGAAGGATTTCGGTTTTCGCGTCGTCAAAGAAATCGCTGGCGGCGCCGGTTCCGGACAGACCACAGAGCAGGGCCAGCAGGGTGAGACGCGAGGGAGCGCAATCGATCATGGTCGGAGGCCAGCAGCAATTGAAGTGGCACCGATGATCGCGGGATTTCAGGTAGGGGTGATTGAGCCAATGTGCTGACTTGATGACACAACACAAACCCTGTGGGAGCGAGCTTGCTCGCGAAAGCGGTGTATCAGCCAGTAAAAGTTTGGCTGACGAACCGCATTCGCGAGCAAGCCCGCTTGTATGGTAGGACTCGAAGGGGTGGGTGGGACCAAAAGCCAGCTTCTGACTGTTAGCCCAGTACAGACTGTGGGAGACATCGGCCCCACCCCTTCCACCAAAGCGCCGATAAAGAATGCTTCGT
>NZ_CACSJY010000115.1:0-1959 GCF_902706155.1 Pseudomonas sp. 18058 | reverse complement strand
GGGCTTGCTCGCGAAAGCGGTGGGTCAGCAATAGATGCGTCAACTGACAGGACGCTTTCGCGAGCAAGCCCGCTCCCACAGGGGGATGTGTGTTGTCAGGAGGGGATGGTCAGGCCGCGGACGACGGCCGGGCGGGCGAGGAATTTCTCCAGCACGCGCGTGACATTCGGGAAGTTCTCAATGCCCACCAGATCTCCGGCTTCATAAAACCCGATCAAGTTACGCACCCACGGGAACGTGGCGATGTCGGCGATGGTGTAGCGCTCGCCCATGATCCAGTCGCGGCCTTCGAGCCGACCGTTGAGCACGTTAAGCAGACGCTTGCTTTCCTCGACATAACGATCGCGCGGTCGCTTGTCTTCGTAATCCTTGCCGGCGAATTTGTTGAAGAAACCCAGCTGACCGAACATCGGCCCGATACCGCCCATCTGGAACATCAGCCACTGAATGGTCTCGTAGCGCAACTCGCCTTCCTGAGCCAACAACTGGCCACTTTTGTCGGCGAGATAGATAAGGATCGCGCCGGATTCGAACAATGGCAGTGGCTCGCCTTGCGGGCCGTGAGGGTCGAGGATCGCCGGGATCTTGTTGTTCGGGCTCAGCGACAGGAACTCGGGGGACATTTGATCCTGCGTGTCGAAGCCCACGCGGTGCGGCTCGTAAGGCAGGCCGATCTCTTCGAGCATGATCGAGACTTTTACGCCGTTGGGGGTCGGCAGGGAATAGAGCTGAATCCAGTCAGGGTACTGCGCCGGCCATTTCTGGGTGATCGGGAACGCGGACAGATCGGTCATGGGAAGCATCCAGTCACAAATTGAAACCCGATATTAATGTAGGAGCTGCCGAAGGCTGCGATCTTTTGATCTTGAGCCTTCAAGCAAGGTCTAAAGATCGCAGCCTGCGGCAGCTCCTATATCAACCGTAACATTCTGTCGTTAACCTTCCACCTAGCCATTCGTGGTTGCCGTTAGAGTGCTGCGCACTCGAGAAAATCGAACCAAATCGGGTTCAGAGGACTCTGAGCTAAGCCTTTCGCAATGGAAGCGCACTACGACAGGGAACACACCCGGCGCTGGAAGCCCGCGGTGTAAAGGTTTGTCAGCCTTAACCGGACATGCTGAAGAACCTTTTATTTGATGACGAACCTTATGCGTTTCGCCAAACATTTCAAACATCGCGCGTACATGATCCTGCCGTCGTTGATGGCGGTCAGTGCGCTGCTCCTGTCGCTTGAATCCAGTGAAAGTCGCGCGCAACCGGCGGACGGTACGCAGACCCTGGTGTTCCTGCGCCACGCGGAAAAACCCGAGGGTGGTCTCGGCCAGCTTAATTGCCAGGGCCTGAACCGCGCCATCGATCTGTCGACCCTGCTCCCGGAAAAATTCGGCAAGGCCGATTACGTATTCGCCGCCAATCCGACGCGCAATGTCGAGGAAGGCGAGCTGGATAACTCCTACAGCTACATTCGCCCGCTGATGACCATCAGCCCGGCGGCGATCAAACTCGGTCTGCCGGTGAACATCGAGTTTTCCGCCAATGACACCAGCGATCTGGCCCGCGAACTGACGGCCGACAAGTATCACAACTCGACGATCTACACGGCTTGGTCACACGGTTATTTGCCGGAACTGATCAATAAAGTCGCGGGCAATGCGGTGGGCGGTAAGCAGAGCATTACCGATGACTGGTCGGGCGACGATTTCGATTCGTTGTATGTACTGACGTTGACTTGGCACAACGGTAAGGCCAGTTTGCAGAGCCATAGCTACAAGCAGGGGCTGGATCATGGCAAGGAAACCTGTCCGACCTGAGTTTTGTGGTGCCTGATTTGGCCCTTTCGCGAGCAAGCTTTGCTCCTACAGAATTCGTGTACACCGCAAATCCAGTGTGGGAGCGGGCTTGCTCGCGAAGGGGCCCGTCAATTCACCTTCAAACTCCCTGACTCACCCGCCCCCGCAA
>NZ_CACSJY010000114.1:0-2306 GCF_902706155.1 Pseudomonas sp. 18058 | reverse complement strand
CGAAAGCGGTGCGTCAGTCACCATCATCGCTGACGGACACACCGCTTTCGCGAGCAAGCCCGCTCCCACAGGTTATGCGTTTAGCTTAACCACGGGTTGGCAGCCAGGTGTTGGCGTTCGAATGCGCTGATCTGGTCGCGGCGTTGCAAGGTGCTGCCAATCGCATCCAGCCCCAGCAACAGCGAAGTTTTGCGCAGGGTATCGATCTGGAAATCGATCACACTGCCATCCGCCAAACCAATCTGCTGCGCTTGCAGATCAATGCTGATCCGCGCCGTTTCAGCCTGACCAACAAGCTGCCCGATCCGCTGCACCTGCGCCTCTTTTAGGGTGATCAACAACACCCCGTTACGCTGGCAGTTGTCGTAAAAGATCCCGGCAAAACTGCTGCCGATCAACGCGCGAACGCCCAGCTGCTGCAACCCCCACACCGCGTGCTCACGACTGGAACCGCAGCCAAAATTCGGCCCGACCACCAAAAAACTCGCGCCCTGCCATGCCGCTTGATTGAGCACGAAATCAGGATTGGGCCTGCCATCCGGCAAAAATCGCAAATCGAAAAACACCCCGCGATCCAGCCCTTGGCGATCGATGCCCTTGAGAAACTGTTTCGGCATGATCACGTCGGTGTCGACGTTGGCCGCCAGAAACGGCGCGGCCTGACCGCCGACTTGAGTGAAGGGTTGCAGGCTCATGGGCGTTCTCCAAAGTGGCGGATGTCGGTGAGTCGACCGCTGATCGCAGCAGCGGCGACCATTGCCGGGCTCATCAGATGCGTGCGCGCTCCGGCGCCCTGGCGGCCCTCGAAATTACGATTGGTGCTGGATGCGCAGCGGTCGCCGGGGGCAAGCACGTCATCGTTCATCGCCAGGCACATCGAGCAACCGGACTGGCGCCATTCAAAACCGGCGTCGAGAAAAATCTGCGCCAGCCCTTCCGCTTCGGCTTGCGCACGCACTTCGCTGGAGCCGGGCACGATCATCGCGCGCACGTGCTCGGAGACGCGTTGCCCGCGCACGACGCTGGCGGCATCCCGCAAATCTTCGATCCGCGCGTTGGTGCATGAGCCGATAAACGCGTGGCTGATCACGATGTCGCTGAGCGCCATGCCCGCTTCGAGGCCCATATAGTTGAGGGCGCGGCGCATGTCCTGACGCAGGATCGGATCGCTGATCGATTGCGGATCCGGCACCCGCGCGCCGATGGCTGCGGCCTGGTCCGGGCTGGTGCCCCAGGTGACCATTGGTTCCAGCCCACTGGCGTCGAGGTGTATTTCGCGATCGAACACCGCGCCGGGATCGCTGCGCAATTCGCGCCATTTTTCCACGCCGCGATCCCACAACTCACCTTGGGGCGCGCGCGGTTTGCCTTTCAAGTAGCTGAAGACTTTCTCGTCCGGCGCCATAAAGGCCCCGCGCGCACCGGCCTCGACGGCCATGTTGCAAATGGTCATGCGCGCTTCGACGCTCAAGGCATCAATGGTCGAACCGCAGAATTCGATGGCGTAACCGGTGGCCCCGGATGCGCCGATCTGGCCAATCAGCGCCATGATCACATCCTTCGAGGTCAGGCCCGGCGCCAACTCGCCATCCACCGTGACGCGCAGGCTTTTCAGGCGTTTGTAGACCAGCGTTTGCGAGGCCAGCAGGTGCTCGATCTCGGAGGTGCCGATGCCGAATCCGAACGCGCCGAGTGCGCCATAGGTCGTGGTGTGGCTGTCGCCGGCTGCGATGACCATGCCCGGCAGGATAAAGCCTTGCTCCGGCGCAATCACGTGTTCGATGCCTTGGCGCTTGTCGAGGATATCCAGCAGTTCGATGCCGAAGTCCCGGCAGTTCTCCGCCAGATACGACACTTGCCGCGCACCGCCGACATCGGGCATCGCAGCGATGCGCACCGGCGTGGTCGGGTTGACGTGATCGACCACCGCCAGCGACGTGCCCGGCCGCCACACTTCGCGCCCGGCCGCGCGCAAGCCGCTGAACGCTTGCGGGCTGGTGTATTCGTTGATCACCTGACGGTCGATATACAGCAGCACATGCCCCTGATCGTCGAGACGGCAGACCGTGTGGGAATCGATGTGTTTGTCGTAAAGGGTTCTGGGGCTCATCAGGGCATTCACTCAAGCAATCCAAGTGATTCCCATCATAGGCAGGCGCTGCCGCCCATCAATTGCCAGACAGTGATGGCGCAGATCATGAATCGTGTTCAATCCCCCGAACACCACAAACCCCCTGTGGGAGCGGGCTTGCTCGCGAAGGCGTCGTGCCAGCCAACATCCACGCAACAGACACACCGCCTTCGCG
>NZ_CACSJY010000113.1:0-2580 GCF_902706155.1 Pseudomonas sp. 18058 | reverse complement strand
TGTTGGCGCTGATTGAAAACTGACCCACCCTGCCGATTGAAAATTGACCCAGGGCGGATTGCTGATTTTTGTCCCAGCAATTGTGGATAAGCTTAGCAGTCGTGTTCCGCTTGAAGGCTCATCAAGCCCCACTGCATGTAGGCATGCGGCAGGGTGTTTACGATGCAGATCAAAACGGTTCATCGTCCTCGATACCATCTTCGTCCTTGCGCTTTCGTTCACGCGATTTGATCTTTGTCTGGTCTGCCAAGGTGCTGTGTTGCAGGCGGTAGGACTCGTTGCCCGTTTCGACGATGTGGCAGTGGTGTGTCAGCCGATCCAGTAACGCTGTGGTCATCTTGGCGTCACCAAACACACTCGACCATTCCGAGAAGCTGAGGTTGGTGGTGATGACCACGCTGGTGTGTTCGTACAGCTTGGAAAGCAGGTGAAATAACAGCGCGCCACCACTCTGGCTGAAGGGCAAATACCCAAGCTCATCGAGTATCACTAGGTCTGTCCGAAGCAGTCCCTGGGCGATTCTGCCTGCCTTACCATCGTACTTTTCACGTTCCAGCAGGTTGACGAGATCGACCGTGGAGAAGAACCGTACTCGTTTGTTATGAGTGGTGATTCCGGACACGGCCAAGGCACTGGCCAGGTGTGTTTTTCCGGTTCCAGGCCCACCGATGAACACGACATTTTGCGCAGTCTCCGTAAACTCAAGGCTGGATAATTCCTTGACCAGACGGGCATCAGCGCTGGAAGCGCTGAAGTCAAAGCCAGCTAAATCACGGTGCATGGGGAGCTTTGCCATGTTCATCTGATGATTCACAGAGCGCACGGCGCGATCTGCCTGCTCCTGTTGGAGCAGATGCTCAAGCAGCCATTTCGAGGATGCCGTCGAAGCTTCTCCCTGGGCCGCCAGTTCTTCCCAAGCCTGCGCCATGCCATGCAGACGCAGTTCTTTAAGTTCTGCCATCAAGTCACGCATTGCGGCTCTCCTCATCTGTTGTACGGAGTTGGTCATATCGGGCCGTGTTGGCAACGGGAGCCACCTTGAGTTGCAGGCTGGTTTCTACGGAAGGCGGTGGTGCAGTGGAGGTCAGTCGAGCTAGAACATTCAGGATGTGATCGGCGCTCAAGCTTCCCGACTCAAGCACCAGTTCTACCGCTACCAGCACCGGGTCGAGACCGGCGATGGGCACGGCAGCCAGCACCTGCGTCATGATTCGATCACCGTTGCTGTGACGTCTCAGGCCCCGTTTGAGAAGCCGCAACGGATTGGGCAGATCGGCAAACGGTGCGCCATTGCGCAGTGCACCCGGCTTGCGCTCGATGAGTGGGATGTAATGCTGCCAGTCAAAACTGACCTGATCTCGATCAAAGAGACGCTCGTGGCTGGCGATCATCATGTCATCGGCGATGACCACGATTCGGGTTGGGTAAAGACGGCTGCTGACCCACTGGCCGACTCGCTCACAAGGCACCGAGTAGCGATTTCGTGCCACGCTGATCAGGCAGGTGCTGGAGACCCTTACGGTGCGCTCGACGTAGCCATCAAAGGCCGTGGGCATTGGCATCATTTCGACCCGTTCCAACTCCAGGACGTCCGCCACCGTTAGCCCGTTGTACTGCGGGTGCACCAGCTCGCTCCAGAGCGCACGACAGCGTTGGCCGAGCCAGACATTCAGTTCTTCAAAGGTGTGGAACATGCAGTTTTGAGCATCGAGCCAGATGCGCCGCCGGCTGTCCTGTACGTTCTTTTCGACAATGCCTTTTTCCCAGCCAGAGGCCACGTTGCAGAAGTCCGGATCGAATAGGTAATGGGCACACATGACGGCAAACCGGGCATTGACCGTGCGACCTTTGCCTTTGTTGACCTTGTCGACAGCCGTTTTCATGTTGTCGTAGATGCCGCGACGCGGCACCCCACCTAACGCGCCAAACGAGCGGGTATGGGCATCGAACAGCATCTCGTGGCCTTGGCTGGGATACGCAACCAACCAAAATGCGCGACTGGCGCACAGCTTCATGTGGGAGACCTGGATGCGTCGAAACAGGCCACCGATCAGCAGACCTTCTTCGCTCCAGTCAAACTGGAAGGCCTCTCCGAGTGCAAACGTCAGCGGTACAAAAGCGCGTAAAGACTTGCCTTGCTCACCTCGCCACGAACGTACAAATGCTGTGAGCTGGCTGTAGCCGCCGTCATAACCCTCGGCCTTGATCTGCTCGAAAAGTGCTTTGGCGCTCCTGCGGTTGTGCTTTGCCCGGAACGAATCGGCCTTCAGCGCCTGTTCCAGCGTCTCGTGGAATGGGCTGAGTTTGTTGAAGGTTGCGCTGCGCTGGTACGCCGGCTGAGTTGCTTCGGGCGCTCTGACCCATTTTCGGATGGTGTTTCTCGACAGCCCGGTACGCTTGGCTATCTGATGCAGCGAGAGCTTGTCGCGGAAGTACATCCGCCGGATTTTTCCCAACATTTCCATGCTGATCACCCTGTATTCTCCTGCTCGAAAAGTGAGCAGAAGCAGTTGAACACCTGGGTCAGTTTTCAGTCGGCAGAACAGCCTTTACTGGGTCAGTTTTCGGTCAGCGGCAACA
>NZ_CACSJY010000112.1:0-4087 GCF_902706155.1 Pseudomonas sp. 18058 | reverse complement strand
GTTTTTCAAGATCAAAAGATCGCAGCCTGCGGCAGCTCCTACAGGGAATTGTGGGTAAAAAGAAGCCCCGGGACTTGCGTCGCCGGGGCTGTGTATAACGTGCGAAGAATCAGTGCCCGCCCAGATAGGCGTTACGCACCTCCTCATTCACCAGCAACTCTTTGCCGGTACCGGTCAGGCGAATCTCGCCGTTAACCATCACATACGCCCGATCCGACAGCTTCAGCGCATGGTTGGCGTTCTGCTCGACCAGGAAAATCGTCATCCCGGTTTTCGCCAACTCCCGCAGGGTCGCAAAAATCTGCTTCACCACGATCGGCGCCAGGCCCAGGCTCGGTTCATCGAGCAGCAACAACTTCGGCCTGCTCATCAACGCCCGGGCAATCGCGAGCATCTGTTGCTCACCACCGGACATGGTCATCGCCCGCTGCGTCCGCCGCTCTTCCAGTCGCGGGAACAGCGCGAACATGCGCTGCATGTCCTCTTTAGCGTACTTGTCGCCAATCGGGATGGTGCCCATCAACAGGTTTTCCTCGACGGTCATGTCAGGGAACACCCGCCGTCCTTCCGGCGACTGCGCGATGCCATTGGAAGCGATGTAGTGCGAGGACTTCTGGGTGATGTCGACGCCTTGATAAATGATCTGCCCGCCAGCCGCACGCGGCTGGCCGAAGATCGACATCAACAATGTCGACTTGCCGGCACCGTTAGAGCCGATCAGGCTGACGGTTTCCCCCTCGTTGATCTGCAGCGAAACACCTTTGAGCGCCTGGATCGGTCCGTAGAACACGTCGAGGTTTTTGAGTTCGAGGATCGGTTGCGTCATACCAGTTCCTCTTCGTCGGCGCCGAGATACGCCGCAATCACTTTCGGATCATTTCGAATCGCTTCAGGCCCGCCTTCGGCGATGACGATGCCGTGATCCAGCACCACGATGTGGTCAGAAATGCTCATTACCATGCCCATGTCGTGTTCGATCAGCACCACGGTCAGATCGTGCTCGTCGCGCAGCAGCCGGATCATCGCGCTCAGCGCTTCGGTTTCCTGTGGGTTGAGGCCGGCGGCCGGTTCGTCGAGGCAGATGATCTGCGGCCGCGTGCACATCGCGCGGGCGATCTCCAGACGGCGTTGCTGACCGTAGGAAAGTTCACCGGCGAGACGGTTGGCACAGTCAACCAGATCGACCACTTCCAGCCAGTAGAACGCAACATCCAGTGCGTCGCTTTCAGCCTTGCGGTAGCCCTTGGTGTTGAGGATCCCGGCGAGCATGTTGCGGTTGACCCACATGTGTTGGGCCACCAGCAGGTTTTCCAGCACCGACATTTCCTTGAACAGGCGGATGTTCTGGAAGGTTCGCGCCAGCCCCGCACGGTTCACCAGGTGCGTGCCACCGAACATCTTGTAGTACATGCGACTGAGGAAGGATTTCGGCGAAACGAAATCCGACGCTTTGAACGACTCGCCCAACAACTGGATGACGTTGGTCTGCTGGCCGCGCACATTGAGTTCGATCTTGCCGCCGGAGGCTTTGTAGAAACCGGTCAGGCAGTTGAACACAGTGGTTTTGCCAGCGCCGTTAGGGCCGATCAAGGCGAAGATCGAGTTGCGTTTGACCTTCAGGCTGACATCGCTCAAGGCCTTGATGCCACCGAAATGCATCATCAGTTTTTCAACAGAGAGTACGACTTCACTCATGGCGCAGTCCTCTCATAGTGAATGGCACCTTTGCGTGGAGTGACCCCGGTACGGCTGATGCGGATCAGCCCACGTGGTCGCCAGATCATCATCAACACCATCAGGATGCCGAACAGCAGCACGCGATATTCAGCGAAACCGCGCAGCAGTTCCGGAGCGACGGTGAGTACGAATGCGGCGATCACCACGCCGATGGTCGAGCCCATGCCGCCGAGGACGACGATGGCCAGGATCAACGCCGATTCGAAGAAGGTGAACGAGGTCGGGTTGACGAAACCTTGATAGGTGGCGAAAAACACACCGGCCAGACCCGCCGTCGACGCGCCAATGGTGAATGCCGAAAGCTTGACCAGCACGTGGTTGAGGCCCATCGAACGGCAAGCGATTTCGTCTTCACGCAAGGCTTCCCAGGCACGACCGACCGGCATCTTCACCAAACGGTGTTTGATGTACAGCACAGCCAAAACCACGAGGAACAACACCGCGTAGATGAAGTAGTACTTCACGTCCGGGTTGTAGGCGATGCCGAAGAACTCATGGAACGGCACCCCGCCATCCTTCGCCCGTTTGCCGAACTCCAGACCGAAGAACGTCGGCAGTGGCGCCGGCATGCCGTTCGGGCCGCCAGTCAGCGACAACCAGTTGTTGAGGATCAGGCGAATGATTTCACCGAAGCCCAGGGTCACGATCGCCAGATAGTCGCCGTGCAGGCGCAGTACCGGAAAACCGAGGATGCAGCCGGCAAGGCCCGCGGTGATCGCCGCCAGCGGCAGCACCGTCCAGAAGCCCAGACCGAGGTACTGATAACCGAGCGCCAGACCGTAGGCGCCGATGGCATAAAACGCCACGTAACCGAGGTCGAGCAGACCGGCCAGACCGACCACGATGTTCAGCCCCAACCCCAGCAGCACGTAGATCAACCCGAGGATGACCACGCCCAGCAAATAGGAGTTGGAAACAAACGGCACGATGACAGCCAGCACAATCAGCAGCGGGATGATCCAGCGCAGGCTCGATTTGTGATCGGCCGGCAGCACATGCACACCCGACCCGGTGCTCTCGAAGCTGTCGAGAATTTTCAGGCCTTTGGGGGTTTGCAAGAACAGGCTGAGGGCAAACCGGCCGATCATGACAACGCCAATGATCCACGCCACACGGGTCGATTCGAGGTTGAAGCTGTAACCGTCGAGGACGACGCCGACAATCGGCCCGAATACGATCAGGGCAATCAGGCCGGCGAGGATCGCCTCAACCAGACTTTTTTTGATATCGATGGTTTTTTTAGTGGTTGAAGACATCGCTTACACCTTCGACACAAGAGGACGGCCCAACAGGCCCTGCGGCCGGAAGACCAGAACAAGTACGAGCAGCGAGAAGCTGAACACGTCTTTGTAGTCGGAGTTGACCAGGCCGGAGAACAGCGACTCGGAAATCCCGAGAATGATCCCGCCGAGCATCGCACCGGGCAGAGAGCCGATACCGCCGAGCACCGCAGCAGTGAATGCCTTGATGCCGATGATGAAGCCGGCATAGAAGTCGAACGTGCCGTAGTTCATGGTGATCAACACACCGGCCAATGCCGCCATGGCTGCACCGATGATGAACACGTAAGAGATCACGCGGTCGGTGTTGATCCCCAGAATCGAGGCCATTTTGCGGTCTTGCTGAGTAGCACGGCACATGCGCCCGAGCTTGGTGTACTTGATGATGTAGGTCAGTACGCCCATGCCGACGAACGCGGCCACCAGAATGAAGACTTTGGTGTAAGTCAGTTGCACGAAACCGGTGCCGATGTCGACACGCCACGCGCCAGTCAGCAAGGTTGGCACGCCTTGTTGTTTCGCGCCTTGAGCGATCTGTGCGTAGTTTTGCAGGATCAGGGAAATACCGATGGCGCTAATCAGCGGTGCCAGTCGGGTGGAGTTGCGCAGGGGTTTGTAAGCGACTCGCTCAATGACCCAGCCATACACCGCCGTGACGACGATGGTGAAGATCAGTGTGCCGAGCATCAGCAGCGGGAAAGATTCGATACCGAAGTAAGCCAGCAGAGCCAGACTGATTGCCGCCAGGTAAGCAGAAATCATGTAAACCTCGCCGTGGGCGAAGTTGATCATGCCGATGATGCCGTAGACCATTGTGTAGCCGATGGCGATCAGGCCATAGACCGACCCGAGGGTCAGGCCGTTGACCAGTTGCTGCAGGAAAATACCATCCATAACGCAATCTCACGCAGTGAGAACCTGCACGCCTGTGGACGTGCGGCTCTTCTAGGGAAAATACAGATTTACGTCGGAGCAATGTCAGCCACGATCAGCCTATCGCCACCACCTCCTGTGGGAGCGGGCTTGCTCGCGAATGCGGTGTATCAGCTACCGTTGATGGTGACTGACAC
>NZ_CACSJY010000111.1:0-4325 GCF_902706155.1 Pseudomonas sp. 18058 | reverse complement strand
GCCCTCAGCAGCCACCCACCCGGGCCGGATGCGAACAGGCGAGGGAATGCGCGAGTCTTGCGCATAGAAACGGCCGATTGCCCGGGACGTGGATGCCGAGAGCCGCAAGGCTCCCTTCCCCGCTATCAGGAGATCGACTGCAATGATCATCGATATCAGCTGCTATCCCACCGATCTGGTGGACCTCGCCTGGAGGCATGACGGTGACCCGTTCACCGGCGAGCGTCTGCTGGAGATGA
This sequence comes from Pseudomonas sp. 18058, assembly GCF_902706155.1. Taxonomy (NCBI): domain Bacteria; kingdom Pseudomonadati; phylum Pseudomonadota; class Gammaproteobacteria; order Pseudomonadales; family Pseudomonadaceae; genus Pseudomonas; species Pseudomonas sp. 18058. The sequence goes on along the minus strand of NZ_CACSJY010000111.1, from coordinate 4,086 downwards.
TGGATGGCCCGTACATGGTCAACGGCAAGCCTCGCCGCATTGACAAAGCCTTCATCCAGCCGCCGCAAGGCAACACGATTTACACCTGGACCGACGGCGACCTGACCGGCCGTGAATCCATCGATGCCTACATGGCCTACACCCTGAAAATGGTGCAGACCTACCCGGATCGTTTCATCGGCTGCTTCGTCTACAACCCGCGCTGCGGCGTGGAAAACGGCGTCGAAGCGATCGAGCGCTACGTCAAGGAACACGGTTTCGGCATGGTGCAGATGCAGGCCAACATGCACGCCTACCGTCCTGACCGTGCGCTCGACTGGGTGCGCCCATGCTTCGAGAAGTGCGCCGAGCTGGGCATCCCGGTCAAGCTACATACCGGCGACGGCCCTTACAGCATCCCGTCGGAATGGGTGCCGATGATCAAGGAATTCCCCAACGTCAATTTCATCATGGCCCATTTCGGCGTGCAGACCGGTGGCGTCTACGTGTTCGAACCGATGCAATGGGCGATGGAATTGCCCAACGTCTACTGCGAATCCGGCTGGTGCCTGCAATCGCGGATCGTCGAATTCGCCAAGGTCTTGCCGACGCACAAAATTCTCTTCGGCACCGACACACCGCCGAACGAACCGGGCATGTGGCTGCGCCTGCTCGAAGTGCTCTGCCACGAACCGCCGCAAGGCCTGAACCTCGACGAGGACACCCTCGAAGACTACTTGGGCAACAACACCGCGCGGATGATCGGCCTTGAGCCAACCCCGCCACCCCGTTCCGTTTCCGAAGCAGAGGCGCAACTCAAGCGCCCCGTCACCACGCAACTGGCCAGGAGCTGAACCGATGATCATCGACACCCATCTGCACCCAACAAATCTGGTCGACGAGGCCTGGCGCCACACCGGCGAACCGTTCACCGGCGAGCGCATGCTCAAGCTTATGGACGGCCCGTACATGATCAACGGCAAACCACGCCGCATCGACATGGGTTTCATCCAGCCGCCACCGGGCAACACCGGTTATCGCGACGGCAACCGCCGGGGCCGCGAAGGCGTGCGCGACTACATGTCGTACATCGCCGAACTGTGCATGAAGTACCCGGATCGCTTCATCGGCAACTTCAACTTCAACCCGCGCTGGGGACCGGAAAACGGTGCGGCGGAGCTGGAATTCCACATCAAGGAATACGGTTTCAAGATGCTCAAACTGCACGCCAACATGCACGGCTATCGCCCGGATCGCGCACTCGACTGGCTGCGTCCGGCGATGAAGGTCTGCGCCAAGTACAACATCGTCGTGCTGATCCACACCGGCGACGGCCCGTACACGATTCCGACGATGTTCTACCCGATCATCCGCGAGTTCCCGATGGTCAATTTCATCATCGGTCACTTCGGTATCCAGACCGGCGGCAACTACTCGTTCGAAGCGTTCTGGATGGCGATGGACACGCCGAACGTGTACTGCGAATCGGGCTGGTGCTTCCAGTCGCGGATCGTCGAATTCGCCAAGGAACTGCCGCGCAACAAGATCGTGTTCGGCACCGATTCACCGCCGAATGAGCCGGGGATGTGGCTGCGGGAACTGGAGGTGTTGTGCTCGCCGGCGCCGCAGGGTTTGGGGATTGATGAGGATCATCTCGAAGACTACCTGGGCAACAACATCGCAAGGTTGTGCGGGATCGAACCGACGCCACCGCCGAAGGATCTGGCCGAGGCCGACATACGCCTGACCACCACGTACCTCTAGATAACGCAGATCCTTGGGGTAACAAGGAAACCCTGTGGCGAGGGGATTCATCCCCGTCCGGCTGCGAAGCAGTCGTAAAACCGGCAACCGCGGTCTGCCTGATGCAGCGCGGTGGCAGGATTTGGGGCCGCTTCGCAGCCCAACGGGGATAAATCCCCTCGCCACAGAGGCCCTCGCCACAAGGGATCTGTGCACAGAGCACACAGCGACTTTACAGGCACGAAGATGACCCGGCGTTCGTTCGACCGGCAGGCCAACGGCTGGCCGCGCGAACGCCCTCTCACCCCTGCGTGCCTGCTTTTTACGAGGTGACACCATGACCCGTTCGACGCTCGGCGATTCTCAGGACTTTCACGTGTTCATCGACGCCTATCGCCGTGAGTACCCGGACGATGTGCTGACCGTCACTCAACCGATTTCTGCCGATCAGGACGTCACCGCCCTGGTCGATGCCCTCGCCGCCCAAGGCCGCGATCCGCTGCTGATCTGCGAAAACGTCGGCCACCTCGGCGTGCCGGTGGCGACTAATCTGTTCGCCTCCCGAACCCGCATCGCCCGGCTCTTCGGCGTAACGCCTGCGCAACTGCACGAAACCTTCCAGACCCGCGCCAACCAAGCCATCGCCCCGCGTTATGTGGAAAGCGGCCCGATTCTCGATGAAGTCTTCGAAGGCGAAGCGTTGGATCTGGCGCTGCTGCCGATGCTCAAGCATTTCGACAGCGATCGCGGCCCGTACATCACCAACGCGATCATCATCGCCGAAGACCCGCTGACCGGCATTGCCAACATGAGCTATCACCGCTCGATGCGCCACGCCCGCCAGGCCCTCGCCACCAGCCTGCATTCACGCGGCCACCTGTGGCGGATGCTGCAGACCGCGCGCGAACGTGGCGAAGAATTGCGTGTGGCCATGGTGGTTGGCGCGCACCCACTGTTCATGCTCGCCGCCGCTGCACGCTTGCCCTATGGCGCCGATGAACGCGCCGTCGCTGGCGGGCTGTTTGGTGCGCCGCTGGAACTGGTGAAAACTCCACGCTACGGCATCGGTGTACCAGCGTATGCCGAGTTTGTTCTGGAAGGCGCGATTGACCCGGCGGCCTATGCCGAGGAAGGCCCGTTCGGTGAATTCAGCGGTTATTCCTCGGATCGCTCGACCAACAATGTGCTGCGCGTCGACACCCTGTTAAAGCGCAAAGATGCCTGGCTGGTCGATGTGATGGGCGGCCGCTACGCCGAGCATTTGACCCTCGCCCGCCTGCCGCGCGAAGCGGAGATGAGCGAAAAACTCAAGGCACGTTTCCCCGCCGTCACCGCTGTGCATTACCCCAATTCCGGCACGCATTTTCACTGCTACGTGGCGCTGGATCAGAGCCGCGACGGCGAGGCGCGGCAGATCATGCTGGCCCTGCTCGGCTGGGATCCGTACCTGAAAACCGTGATCGCGGTGGACAGCGATATCGACATCAGCGATGACAGCCAGGTGCTGTGGGCACTGGCCACACACTTTCAGCCGCATCTGGATATTTTCACCATCGATGGTTTGCCCGGTAGTCCGCTCGATCCATCGTCGTCGGTCAACGGCACCACTTCGCGGATGGGGCTGGATGCGACTCGCGGTTCCGGATTTGACGGGATCAAGGCGCAGCTCGATCAGGGTGTTCTTGAGCGGGCGCGGGTTTTGCTCAAAGGACTGGAATCGTGAACCGGCAACGGATGGTGGTCGGCATCAGCGGCGCGTCCGGCTTCATCTACGGCGTGCGCTTGCTGCAATTGCTCGCCGAGCTGGACATCGAAAGCCACCTGATCATCAGTCGCGCTGCGCTGCTGACCATGGCCCACGAGACCGACTACAAACTCGCCGACGTCACTGCGCTGGCCAGTCATTACCACCGCGCCGATGACGTCGCCGCCGGGATTGCCAGTGGTTCGTTTCGCTGCCTCGGCATGGTGGTGGCGCCGTGTTCGATGAGGACGCTGGCGGAGATTGCCACCGGAACGTCTTCGGGGCTGATCGGCCGTGCTGCCGACGTCACGCTCAAGGAGCGCCGCACGCTGGTGTTGATGGCCCGCGAAACCCCGCTGACCCTCGCCCACCTGCGCAACATGACCGCCGTCACCGAGATGGGCGGAATCATCGCTCCGCCGGTGCCCGCGTTCTACGCCCGCCCGGAAAACCTCGCGCAAATGGTCGACCACAGCCTTGGCCGCGTGCTCGACCTGTTCGGCCTCGATGCGGGCGTCGCACAACGCTGGCAAGAACACCCACAACCCTGTGGGAGCGGGCTTGCTCGCGAAAGCGGTGTGTCATTCAACAATGAAGGTGGCTGACCCACCGCATTCGCG
>NZ_CACSJY010000110.1:0-5641 GCF_902706155.1 Pseudomonas sp. 18058 | reverse complement strand
TGCTTCAGTTCATCGAAGCCAAAAGGAAGTTGAAAAAGAGGTGTTGACAGCAGCGTGTAACGCTGTAGAATTCGCCTCCCGCTGACGAGAGATCTGAAGCGCAAGTGGTTGAAGTTGTTAAAGAATTCTTCGAAAACTTCTGAAAATAATCACTTGACAGTAAATGAGGCTGCTGTAGAATGCGCGCCTCGGTTGAGACGAAAGACCTTAACCAACCGCTCTTTAACAACTGAATCAAGCAATTCGTGTGGGTGCTTGTGGAGTCAGACTGATAGTCAACAAGATTATCAGCATCACAAGTTACTCCGCGAGAAATCAAAGATGTAACCAACGATTGCTGAGCCAAGTTTAGGGTTTCTTAAAAACCCAAAGATGTTTGAACTGAAGAGTTTGATCATGGCTCAGATTGAACGCTGGCGGCAGGCCTAACACATGCAAGTCGAGCGGATGAGAGGAGCTTGCTCCTTAATTCAGCGGCGGACGGGTGAGTAATGCCTAGGAATCTGCCTGGTAGTGGGGGACAACGTTTCGAAAGGAACGCTAATACCGCATACGTCCTACGGGAGAAAGCAGGGGACCTTCGGGCCTTGCGCTATCAGATGAGCCTAGGTCGGATTAGCTAGTTGGTGAGGTAATGGCTCACCAAGGCGACGATCCGTAACTGGTCTGAGAGGATGATCAGTCACACTGGAACTGAGACACGGTCCAGACTCCTACGGGAGGCAGCAGTGGGGAATATTGGACAATGGGCGAAAGCCTGATCCAGCCATGCCGCGTGTGTGAAGAAGGTCTTCGGATTGTAAAGCACTTTAAGTTGGGAGGAAGGGCAGTAAATTAATACTTTGCTGTTTTGACGTTACCGACAGAATAAGCACCGGCTAACTCTGTGCCAGCAGCCGCGGTAATACAGAGGGTGCAAGCGTTAATCGGAATTACTGGGCGTAAAGCGCGCGTAGGTGGTTCGTTAAGTTGGATGTGAAATCCCCGGGCTCAACCTGGGAACTGCATTCAAAACTGTCGAGCTAGAGTATGGTAGAGGGTGGTGGAATTTCCTGTGTAGCGGTGAAATGCGTAGATATAGGAAGGAACACCAGTGGCGAAGGCGACCACCTGGACTGATACTGACACTGAGGTGCGAAAGCGTGGGGAGCAAACAGGATTAGATACCCTGGTAGTCCACGCCGTAAACGATGTCAACTAGCCGTTGGGAGCCTTGAGCTCTTAGTGGCGCAGCTAACGCATTAAGTTGACCGCCTGGGGAGTACGGCCGCAAGGTTAAAACTCAAATGAATTGACGGGGGCCCGCACAAGCGGTGGAGCATGTGGTTTAATTCGAAGCAACGCGAAGAACCTTACCAGGCCTTGACATCCAATGAACTTTCCAGAGATGGATTGGTGCCTTCGGGAACATTGAGACAGGTGCTGCATGGCTGTCGTCAGCTCGTGTCGTGAGATGTTGGGTTAAGTCCCGTAACGAGCGCAACCCTTGTCCTTAGTTACCAGCACGTCATGGTGGGCACTCTAAGGAGACTGCCGGTGACAAACCGGAGGAAGGTGGGGATGACGTCAAGTCATCATGGCCCTTACGGCCTGGGCTACACACGTGCTACAATGGTCGGTACAAAGGGTTGCCAAGCCGCGAGGTGGAGCTAATCCCATAAAACCGATCGTAGTCCGGATCGCAGTCTGCAACTCGACTGCGTGAAGTCGGAATCGCTAGTAATCGTGAATCAGAATGTCACGGTGAATACGTTCCCGGGCCTTGTACACACCGCCCGTCACACCATGGGAGTGGGTTGCACCAGAAGTAGCTAGTCTAACCTTCGGGAGGACGGTTACCACGGTGTGATTCATGACTGGGGTGAAGTCGTAACAAGGTAGCCGTAGGGGAACCTGCGGCTGGATCACCTCCTTAATCGACGACATCAGCTGCTCCATAAGTTCCCACACGAATTGCTTGATTCATTGAAGAAGACGAAAGAAGCAGCCCGAAATTGGGTCTGTAGCTCAGTTGGTTAGAGCGCACCCCTGATAAGGGTGAGGTCGGCAGTTCGAATCTGCCCAGACCCACCAATTTTGTGTGGGAAACGCCTGTAGAAATACGGGGCCATAGCTCAGCTGGGAGAGCGCCTGCCTTGCACGCAGGAGGTCAACGGTTCGATCCCGTTTGGCTCCACCACTACTGCTTCTGAAGTTTGAAAGCTTAGAAATGAGCATTCCATCGTTGTGATGATGAATGTTGATTTCTAGTCTTTGACTAGTTCGTTCTTTAAAAATTTGGGTATGTGATAGAAAGATAGACTGAACGTTACTTTCACTGGTAACGGATCAGGCTAAGGTAAAATTTGTGAGTTCTCTTAAATGAGAAATTCGAATTTTCGGCGAATGTCGTCTTCACAGTATAACCAGATTGCTTGGGGTTATATGGTCAAGTGAAGAAGCGCATACGGTGGATGCCTTGGCAGTCAGAGGCGATGAAAGACGTGGTAGCCTGCGAAAAGCTTCGGGGAGTCGGCAAACAGACTTTGATCCGGAGATGTCTGAATGGGGGAACCCAGCCATCATAAGATGGTTATCTTGTACTGAATACATAGGTGCAAGAGGCGAACCAGGGGAACTGAAACATCTAAGTACCCTGAGGAAAAGAAATCAACCGAGATTCCCTTAGTAGTGGCGAGCGAACGGGGACTAGCCCTTAAGTGGCTTTGAGATTAGCGGAACGCTCTGGAAAGTGCGGCCATAGTGGGTGATAGCCCTGTACGCGAAAATCTCTTAGTCATGAAATCGAGTAGGACGGAGCACGAGAAACTTTGTCTGAATATGGGGGGACCATCCTCCAAGGCTAAATACTACTGACTGACCGATAGTGAACTAGTACCGTGAGGGAAAGGCGAAAAGAACCCCGGAGAGGGGAGTGAAATAGATCCTGAAACCGTATGCGTACAAGCAGTGGGAGCAGACTTTGTTCTGTGACTGCGTACCTTTTGTATAATGGGTCAGCGACTTATTTTCAGTGGCGAGCTTAACCGAATAGGGGAGGCGTAGCGAAAGCGAGTCTTAATAGGGCGTCTAGTCGCTGGGAATAGACCCGAAACCGGGCGATCTATCCATGGGCAGGTTGAAGGTTGGGTAACACTAACTGGAGGACCGAACCGACTACCGTTGAAAAGTTAGCGGATGACCTGTGGATCGGAGTGAAAGGCTAATCAAGCTCGGAGATAGCTGGTTCTCCTCGAAAGCTATTTAGGTAGCGCCTCATGTATCACTGTAGGGGGTAGAGCACTGTTTCGGCTAGGGGGTCATCCCGACTTACCAAACCGATGCAAACTCCGAATACCTACAAGTGCCGAGCATGGGAGACACACGGCGGGTGCTAACGTCCGTCGTGAAAAGGGAAACAACCCAGACCGTCAGCTAAGGTCCCAAAGTTATGGTTAAGTGGGAAACGATGTGGGAAGGCTTAGACAGCTAGGAGGTTGGCTTAGAAGCAGCCACCCTTTAAAGAAAGCGTAATAGCTCACTAGTCGAGTCGGCCTGCGCGGAAGATGTAACGGGGCTCAAACCATACACCGAAGCTACGGGTATCACCTTCGGGTGATGCGGTAGAGGAGCGTTCTGTAAGCCTGTGAAGGTGAGTTGAGAAGCTTGCTGGAGGTATCAGAAGTGCGAATGCTGACATGAGTAACGACAATGGGTGTGAAAAACACCCACGCCGAAAGACCAAGGTTTCCTGCGCAACGTTAATCGACGCAGGGTTAGTCGGTCCCTAAGGCGAGGCTGAAAAGCGTAGTCGATGGAAAACAGGTTAATATTCCTGTACTTCTGGTTATTGCGATGGAGGGACGGAGAAGGCTAGGCCAGCTTGGCGTTGGTTGTCCAAGTTTAAGGTGGTAGGCTGAGATCTTAGGTAAATCCGGGATCTTAAGGCCGAGAGCTGATGACGAGTGTTCTTTTAGAACACGAAGTGGTTGATGCCATGCTTCCAAGAAAAGCTTCTAAGCTTCAGGTAACCAGGAACCGTACCCCAAACCGACACAGGTGGTTGGGTAGAGAATACCAAGGCGCTTGAGAGAACTCGGGTGAAGGAACTAGGCAAAATGGCACCGTAACTTCGGGAGAAGGTGCGCCGGTGAGGGTGAAGGACTTGCTCCGTAAGCTCATGCCGGTCGAAGATACCAGGCCGCTGCGACTGTTTATTAAAAACACAGCACTCTGCAAACACGAAAGTGGACGTATAGGGTGTGACGCCTGCCCGGTGCCGGAAGGTTAATTGATGGGGTTAGCTAACGCGAAGCTCTTGATCGAAGCCCCGGTAAACGGCGGCCGTAACTATAACGGTCCTAAGGTAGCGAAATTCCTTGTCGGGTAAGTTCCGACCTGCACGAATGGCGTAACGATGGCGGCGCTGTCTCCACCCGAGACTCAGTGAAATTGAAATCGCTGTGAAGATGCAGTGTATCCGCGGCTAGACGGAAAGACCCCGTGAACCTTTACTATAGCTTTGCACTGGACTTTGAATTTGCTTGTGTAGGATAGGTGGGAGGCTTTGAAGCGTGGACGCCAGTTCGCGTGGAGCCAACCTTGAAATACCACCCTGGCAACTTTGAGGTTCTAACTCAGGTCCGTTATCCGGATCGAGGACAGTGTATGGTGGGTAGTTTGACTGGGGCGGTCTCCTCCTAAAGAGTAACGGAGGAGTACGAAGGTGCGCTCAGACCGGTCGGAAATCGGTCGTAGAGTATAAAGGCAAAAGCGCGCTTGACTGCGAGACAGACACGTCGAGCAGGTACGAAAGTAGGTCTTAGTGATCCGGTGGTTCTGTATGGAAGGGCCATCGCTCAACGGATAAAAGGTACTCCGGGGATAACAGGCTGATACCGCCCAAGAGTTCATATCGACGGCGGTGTTTGGCACCTCGATGTCGGCTCATCACATCCTGGGGCTGAAGCCGGTCCCAAGGGTATGGCTGTTCGCCATTTAAAGTGGTACGCGAGCTGGGTTTAGAACGTCGTGAGACAGTTCGGTCCCTATCTGCCGTGGACGTTTGAGATTTGAGAGGGGCTGCTCCTAGTACGAGAGGACCGGAGTGGACGAACCTCTGGTGTTCCGGTTGTCACGCCAGTGGCATTGCCGGGTAGCTATGTTCGGAATAGATAACCGCTGAAAGCATCTAAGCGGGAAACTAGCCTCAAGATGAGATCTCACTGGAACCTTGAGTTCCCTGAAGGGCCGTCGAAGACTACGACGTTGATAGGTTGGGTGTGTAAGCGCTGTGAGGCGTTGAGCTAACCAATACTAATTGCCCGTGAGGCTTGACCATATAACACCCAAGCAATTTGACTACTCGAAAGAGCATCAGATTGCGGTGTGTGAAGACGAAACGAACCGAAAGTTCGAAACGCTCGCAAAACACCGAAAGCTGTCACATACCCAATTTGCTGAAGCGAGGCCATCTGGCCACGACTCAGTACCCGAATTTCTTGACGACCATAGAGCGTTGGAACCACCTGATCCCATCCCGAACTCAGCAGTGAAACGATGCATCGCCGATGGTAGTGTGGGGTTTCCCCATGTGAGAGTAGGTCATCGTCAAGATTAAATTCCGAAACCCCAATTGCGAAAGCAGTTGGGGTTTTGTTTT
>NZ_CACSJY010000109.1:0-6751 GCF_902706155.1 Pseudomonas sp. 18058 | reverse complement strand
GGCGTCGTGTCAGATAAACAATTTCTACCTGACACACCGCCTTCGCGAGCAAGCCCGCTCCCACATGGAATCTGCGTCAATGGCTCACCACGGATGGCTCTTGTTCGTTCAGCCGCCTGTGCCACCGCCCGCACCGCCAGTCCCGCCGCCGGCCGAACCGGTGCCGCCGCCCGCGCCTGAGCCCGAACCGCTGGAACCGCCATTGGTGCCGGTGCCCGAACCTGCACCGTCCGAGCCGTTGCCGCCAGAAGGCGCGCCTGGTGTGTTGTCCGGTGGCATGGTCGAGCCGCTGGTGGCGCCGGATTTGGTGCCAGTGGCGTCAGCGCCATCGTTGGCCGCGAAGCTGGCGGCCGAGGCCGTGGCGAGCAGGCCGGCGAGCATTAACGAAGTGAAAGTGCGCGTCTTCATGGTACGTCTCCAAAAAGGGGATTTACCTGATATTGGTCTGACGCGCTGAAGCGTTGGTGCCGGTCGGCTGACCAGCGGTCGATCGCGTGGCCAAGTGGCCTACTGTTCTTCTGGAATATTGGCTATTTGCCGAACCCCGCGCCGGGACTAACGTAGTCACACATTCACTCGCCCCCGGATACTCACCATGAAAGCTCGTACCGATTTCTACACCGCTTCCCCGGACGCCCTGAAAGCGATGATCGCCCTGGAAACCGCCGTTTCCAAACTGCCACTGGAAAAGACCCTGGTTGAACTGGTCAAGCTGCGCGCTTCGCAAATCAACGGCTGCGCCTTCTGCATCGACATGCACACCGCCGATGCCATCAAGGGCGGCGAAACCCCGCGTCGTCTGTTCGCCGTGACTGCTTGGCGTGAAGCGCCGTTCTTCAGCGACCGCGAACGCGCCGCGCTGCTGTGGACTGAATCGCTGACCCAACTGAGCCTGACCCACGCACCGGATGAAGATTACGAAGTCGTCGCGGCGCAGTTCACCCCGAAAGAACTGGTCGACCTGACCGTTGCAATCAGCACCATCAACAGCTGGAATCGCCTGGCCGTCGGCTTCCGCAAAACCCCGCAAGCCTAAGCTGCCCACAATCCCCTGTAGGAGCTGCCGAAGGCTGCGATCTTTTGACTTTGCTTTTAAAAGACAAGATCAAAAGATCGCAGCCTTCGGCAGCTCCTACACGGGGGTGTGGTGATATCGGGATCAATGCCCATCCGCACTCGGCGCGGCCGGTGGTTGTACCTTGCGCATCAAGGGCACCATCGCCGTGGCGATGACGAAGCAGACCATGATCATCAGAAAGGTGTCGCCGTAGGTTTGCGTTTGCGCCTCGCGGTACGTCAGCAACCACAACTGGCGCAGGCTGGCGGTGACGCCGACGTCACCGCTTTGGCCCAGCGTGGCGAAGTTGCCGCCGACCTGCGACAGCCACTGATTCATCGCCTCATTGCTGCTGTTCAGATGCTCGGCCAACCGCGTGAAATGCAGGTTGGTACGGTCATTGAGAATGGTCGCACACGCCGCAATCCCAATCGCCCCACCGAGATTGCGCATCAGGTTGAACAGGCCCGAGGCATGCTTCAAGCGTGCTGGCGCCAACCCTCCCAAGGTCAATGTCACCGCCGGCGGCACCGCCAGTTGCTGAGCAATTCCGCGCAGTGCTTGCGGCAGCATCAATTGCCCCGCGCCCCAGTCGTGGGTGATCGGGCTGAATTCCCACATCGACACCGCGAACAACCCCAGGCCGACCATCATGATCCAGCGCAGATCGACGCGATTGGCGAGAAAGGCGTAGAGCGGAATCGCCATGATCTGGAACACGCCGGTGGAGAAAACCGCCAGACCAATGTCCAGCGCGCTGTAGCCGCGCACCCGGCCGAGAAACAACGGCGTCAGGTAAATCGTCGCGAACAGGCCGATGCCGGTGACAAAGGAAAAGAAGCAGCCGAGGGCGAAATTGCGATCCTTCAAGGCGCGCAGATCAACGATCGGATTGGCCACGTGCAACGTGCGGCCAATGAAGGCCAATCCGGCGAGCCCGCTGATCCACGCCGTGGTCAAAATCGTCTGGTCGCTGAACCAGTTCCAGCGCGGGCCTTCTTCAAGGGTGTATTCGAGGCAGCCGAGAAACAGCGCGAGAAAGACCATGCTCAGATAGTCCGCGCCCTTGAGCAGCGACAATTCCGGCTGATCGATTTTCACCAGCATCGGCACCGCCACGGCGACGAAAATCCCTGGCACCAAGTTGATGTAGAACAGCCAGTGCCACGACGAAATATCGGTGATCCAGCCGCCAATCACCGGGCCCATGGTTGGCGCCAATGAGGCGACTGCGCCGATGGTCGCCGCTGCAATCACCCGCTGTTTGCCGGTGAAGAAAAAGAACGCGGTGGTGAACACCAGCGGAATCATCGAGCCGCCGAGAAAACCTTGCAGGGCGCGAAAAGCGATCATGCTCTGGATGTTCCAGGCGATGCCGCAGAGCAGACTGGCGAGGGTGAAACCGACTGCCGACGCGCAGAACAACCACCTCGTCGAGAACACGCGCGACAGCCAGCCCGACAAGGGAATCACGATGATTTCGGCGATCAAATAACTGGTCTGCACCCACGCGGTTTCATCGGTGCCGGCGGACAATCCACCGCCAATATCGCGCAACGACGCGGAGACGATCTGGATGTCGAGCAACGCGATAAACATGCCGATGCACATCGTCGCGAAGGCGAATACCTTGGTTGCGGTGGCCATGTCCGCCGCGTTGAACGGTTGCGCAGGGGCGGCGAGGGTGGCGGCGCTCATGGCGCGACGGCCACGGCGCTGGTTTCAGGCTGGGCGCGGGTGTCGACTTCTGCTGTCACTGACAGCCCCGGGCGCAGGTGGCCGAGCACGCCGTCCGCCGGGTCGAGGAGGATGCGCACCGGCACCCGCTGAACGATTTTGGTGAAGTTGCCGGTGGCGTTTTCCGGCGGCAACACGCTGAACTGCGAGCCGGTGGCGGGAGCGAGGCTGTCGAGACGACCGTGGAATTCCTGTCCGGACAGCACATCGGCGCGGATGCTTACGCGTTGGCCGGGTTTCATCCGCGCCAATTGGTCTTCCTTGAAATTGGCATCGACCCACAAGCCGCTGGCCGGCACCACCGACAATTGTTGCGAACCGGCCTGCGCATAAGCGCCAACCCGTGCGCGGCGGTTGCCGATCACGCCATCCACCGGCGCACGCAATTCGGTGTAGCCGAGATTCAACTGCGCCAGATCACGTTCGGCGCGAGCCTGCTGAAGGGCGGCGCGGGCCTGTTGTTTTTGCGTATCGATCACGGCGAGTTGGCGTTGTGCGGCGAGCAGTTCGGCCTGGGCGCGGGCGCTCAAGGCTTGCGCTGTTTTGAAGGTGGCATCGGCGCGTTGCGCACTTTCGACCGACACGGCATTGGTCGTCACCAGGCGTTTGTAGCGGGCGTTGTCGTCACGCGAGCGCGCGGTTTCGGCGCCCGCCGCATCGATGCCGGCGCGGGCCTGGCCGATCACTGCTTGCTGCAATTGTTCCGTGGCGTCGAGGTTGGCCAGCAGCGCTTCTTCAGCGGCGACCGCGCCTTCGCTTTTCGCCAGATTGGCGCGGTAGTCGCGCGCGTCGAGACGGATCAGCACATCGCCGGCCTTGACGTGCTGGTTGTCGCTGACCAGCACTTCGTCGATGTAACCGGCGACTTTCGGCCCGATCACCGTGACGTCGCCACCGATGTAGGCATCGTCGGTTTCTTCAAGAAATCGCCCGGCGCCCCACCAATGCACGGCGTAGACGCCGGCGAAAATCAGCGCGAGTAAACCGACGCCCGCAAGCAGCACGCGTCTAAGCAGGGGATGCTTGGCCTTCACCGCAACAGGTTCGAGGGTGGGCATGCTGGTCATGGCGGAATACCTGCGCAAATGGTTCGTTATTACGGCCGTAATATGACGCAGGTAATATTTGCTGGCAATTTATTTCGGATGCCGATCGTCAGTTGTTTATTTGAGCCAGTGTCCGGGTGTGCTGCCAGTCATTGATTTGAAGAAAGCGATAAACGCGCTGTCGCTGGCGAAACCCAGTTCGAACCCGCAATAGCTGAGGCTGCGCCCGGTGGCGAGCAATTCCATGGCGCGCATCAACCGCCATTGCTGGCGCCATTGTTGATAGCTCATGCCGGTTTCGCGCTGGAAGATCCGCCCGATAGTACGGCTGCTGGCGCCGATCTGTTGTTCCAGCATTTGCAACTCTGGTGGCAGACGCTCGGGCGTATTCAGCAGCGGCGCCAGACGCTTGTCCCGAGGCAGCGGCAATAGCATCGGTTGCTGCGCCGCTTCGGCGATTTCGCTCAGGCACAGACCGAGTAAATGGGCGAACTTGCCCTGTTGCCAATCAATGTCGAAATCCGCTGTTGCGATCGGCTCCAGCACGGCGCGCAGCAATGGGCTGACTTCGATCACGCAGACTTGCTGCGGCAGCTCGGCGCACAGTTCGGCAGTCAGGTAGATCGAACGGTAATCGACACTGTGCTGCATCACCGCGCGATGACTCACGCCCGGCGGAATCCACGCCGCCCGCGACGGTGGCAACAGGCACAATTGCTGGGCCAGCGTAATGCGCGTGCAGCCCTGGCGGGTGAATAGCAGTTGCCCGCGTTGATGCTGATGCAGGCCGGAATCATGGTCGCCCAAGGTTGCGGCGATACCGATCACCGGCGCGGGGTAACTGTCAGCGTCAAACGTTGCGTGAGCATCGAGCCAGGCCATGGGTTGTCCGATTTTAGCGATAAGTTGGCAGGATTCGGATAATACGCCAGTCGCCGCTTCTTAAACTCCTCTGCGGTTTACTTGAGGAGACACGAAGTATGAACAACAGAAATCTGTTGCTGCTGGCGATCGCGCTGCTGATGTTTCCGCAGATCGCGCAAACCCTGTACAGCCCGGCGCTGGGCGATATCGGACGGGTGTTTGACGTCGGCCCCGAAGCGGCGGCGCAAACCTTGTCGGTGTATTTCCTCGCGTTTGCCGTGGGCGTGGTGGTGTGGGGCCGGTTGTGCGATCGCATCGGCCGGCGTCCGACGATGCTTGCAGGGCTGGCGATTTATGCATTGGCGACGGTGATCGGCTTGCGGGTTGGCAGTTTTACCGGGTTGTTAGCGGTTCAGGCGGTGGCGGCGTTTGGTGCGGCGGTCGGCTCGGTGGTGACGCAAACCGTATTGCGCGATCGCTTTAAGGGCACGGAACTCGCGCAGGTTTTTTCAATAATGGGCATCGCGCTGGCGGCCAGTCCGGCGATCGGTTTGTTCAGCGGTGCCAGTCTGGTGCAAGCCTTTGGTTATCGCGGTGTCCTCGGCGCTTTGCTAGTGCTTGCCGTGCTGCTCTTGCTGTGGAGTATGTACACCCTGCCGGAAACCCGGCCGGAGCAACTGCCGCCGGTGAGTCTGTTTGAAACCCTTGGGCGCATGTTGCGTGACCTGGGTATCTGGCGTTCGGCGTTGTGGATTGCCTCGTTCAATGTGGCGCTGTTCAGCTACTACAGCCTCGCGCCGTTCCAGTTTCAGCGGCTGGGCTTGAGTGACACGTTGTTCGGCTACAGCGGCGTGATCCTCGCGCTGGGCTCGGGGTTTGGCGCGTGGTTCAACAAGCGTTTGTTAAAGGCCGGGGTCGCAGCGATGCAGTTGATTCGCCTCGCGGCTGTCAGCGGTTTGCTCGGTGGTCTGGGCGTTTGGTGGTTGCAGGACAGTGCGGCGTTTGTGTTGCCGATGCTGCTGATTGTGCTGGCGTTCGGTATGGCGATCCCGAATATTCTGGGGATGGCGTTGGTTGATTATGCGGATCGATTGGGCACGGCTGGGGCGTTGTTGGGGTTGTTTTACTACCTGTTGATTGGCGCGGGGTTGATGCTTGCCGGTTGGTCTCAGGCGCTTGGTGAAACCTTGATTGCGTGCAGCGCCCTGGCGTTGCTGCTGACCGCAGGAAACAGCCGGAGCAATCGAACTTCTACGCCGAGTGAAACGTTACGCTAACTCAAGTTATGGCAGTAGTTTTTTTAATAGCTAATTGATCTCGGTTACCTGTTACTTCTGACAGTAGCTAGTTTCTCTGTATTTGCCTCTAATGCATCAGTGGGGAATGGCCAAATACTATTTCTCAATATCGACCGTAACGCCACGTTAATGCCTATCCAAGGAGATGAGAAAATGAGCGAGATCACTTTTTTGCGAACACATACAGATCCGAACGACACAGAGCTTATTAATTGTAACTCGGATACGCCGACGAGAGGCGTTACCTTTGAAATCCGGCCAGCTCGAGGTTTAAAGCTTGGAGATGCAATCCAGACTACATGGGTTGGTTCATTCCGTGGTGAGGAGCTACCCGATACTAAAAAAATCATCGGTCGATTTGTCAACGAAGAAGATGTGAACAAAGGCTACTTGGAGGAAACGGTGGGCGATTATCAAACTTGCATTAAACCCATCAGGAACGGTACTGCTGACGTGCGCGTTGTGATTAATCGTGACGAAGGTAATCCTGTGCTAGGAAGTATTCGAGTCATTCTGATCAATGGTTCGGGTGATTATTGCCCTGGGCACTAATATTCACGGTTAGTTTGCGCAGCGTCACTTTGACAAGTACATCCCCTGTGGGAGATTCTATGGTTGCGAACAACGTTTTTTAGGCAGTTTTGCTGACGTATGCTTTCTCGCTCTTCAGCAGCGCGTATGCAATACGCGCGAGTTTACGTGACAAAATCACCAGCGCTTCAGTGGTGGCCTTGCCCTTGTTTCGATGA
>NZ_CACSJY010000108.1:0-7156 GCF_902706155.1 Pseudomonas sp. 18058 | reverse complement strand
GGGCTTGCTCGCGAAAGCAGTGTTTCAGGCGATACATGTATCGCCTGAAACGACGCTTTCGCGAGCAAGCCCGCTCCCACAGGGGTTTTGTGTTGTGTCAGTTAGTGCTGATTAGTCAGTCAGGCCGAGGATGTCGCGTGCCACGGCTTCTGCGATGCGAATCCCGTCCACACCCGCCGACAGAATTCCGCCCGCATACCCCGCGCCTTCACCCGCCGGGAACAAGCCTTTCACGTTCATGCTCTGCAGCGTTTCGTTACGCGTAATGCGCAGCGGCGACGAGGTACGCGTCTCGATCCCGGTCAACACCGCATCGTGCAGCGAGTAACCGCGAATCTGCTTCTCGAACGCCGGCAAGGCTTCACGAATCGCTTCAATCGCAAATTCCGGCAATGCCAGGGACAGATCGCCCAGCGCCACGCCCGGTTTGTACGACGGCTCGACTTCGCCCAGTTCGGTCGAAGGAATGTCGTTGATGAAGTCGCCAACCAGTTGCGCCGGCGCCTTGTAATCGCTGCCGCCAAGGATGAACGCGTGGGATTCCAGGCGTTCCTGCAACTCGATCCCCGCCAGCGGGCCGCCCGGATAATCGACTTCCGGGGTGATGCCGACGACGATGCCGGAGTTGGCATTGCGTTCATTACGCGAGTACTGGCTCATGCCGTTGGTGACCACGCGGTTCGGCTCGGAAGTCGCCGCGACCACGGTGCCGCCCGGGCACATGCAGAAGCTGTAGACCGAACGGCCGTTCTTGGCGTGGTGCACCAGTTTGTAGTCGGCGGCACCGAGTTTCGGGTGGCCGGCGTACTTGCCCAGACGCGCACGGTCGATCAGCGATTGCGGGTGTTCGATACGGAAACCCACCGAGAACGGTTTGGCTTCCATGAACACGCCACGGCTGTGGAGCATGCGGAACGTGTCGCGGGCGCTGTGGCCGAGGGCCAGAACCACGTGTTTCGAATGCAGGGTTTCGCCGCTGGCCAGTTGTACGCCGACCAATTGGCCGTCCTCGATCAGCACGTCGGTGACGCGCTCCTGGAAGCGCACTTCGCCGCCCAGTTCGCGGATCTGCTCGCGCATGTTTTCAACCATGCCGGTCAGACGGAACGTACCGATGTGCGGCTTGCTGACGTAGAGAATTTCTTCCGGCGCGCCGGCCTTGACGAACTCGTGCAGGACTTTGCGGCCAAGGAACTTCGGATCCTTGATCTGGCTGTACAGCTTGCCGTCGGAGAACGTGCCCGCGCCGCCTTCACCGAACTGCACGTTGGACTCGGGGTTGAGTACGCTTTTCCGCCACAAGCCCCAAGTGTCCTTGGTGCGCTGACGGACTTCGGTGCCGCGTTCGAGGACGATCGGCTTGAAGCCCATTTGCGCCAGCAGCAGGCCGGCGAAGATGCCGCACGGGCCGAAACCGACAACGATCGGGCGCTGGTTCAGGTCGCTCGGCGCTTCGCCGACGAATTTGTAGCTGACATCCGGCGCCACGTTGACGTTACGGTCGTCGGCGAACTTGCCCAACACGTTGGCCTCGTCGCGCACTTCGAGGTCGATGGTGTAGATGAAGCACAGTTCGGAGGACTTTTTGCGCGCGTCGTAGCTGCGCTTGAACAAGGTGAAATCGAGCAAATCATCGCTGGCGATGCCCAGGCGCTGCACGATGGCAGGGCGCAGGTCTTCTTCGGGATGGTCGATTGGCAGCTTGAGTTCAGTGATTCGTAACATGGCGAGGATCCGGGTTCGCGGGGCGCACAACTGCGCCAGGGCGTTTGAAGGCCGCGATTATAAGCCGCAAAGGCCGGATCCGGTGAGGCTAAAACGCTCAGTCGTTGCGCGATCCGCCGAAATACCCGCAACCGCGCTGCACCTTGCCGTCGATGCGCAGCTCGGCGCTCATGTGCTGCACGCTGCCGGTGTTGCTGTCGATGCAGCGCTGCGGCGCGACCCACAATTCAATGCGCTGGTTGTTGGCTTCGCTGCTGAGATTGAAGCGGCCATCGCCCAATTGATCTTCAATGTACGGCACGGCGAGTGGCGGCTGGCCTTCACGGTCGATGACCATACCTTTGCCGCTGACCTTGACGTTCCACTCCGGGCCATGGCCGGCGGCACGCAGGATCAGCAGTTTGAAATTCGGATCATCACACGCGGTGCCGGAGCGCTCGACGCGATACAGCTGAGTCAGATCGAGGCGATCGCCGGAGACTTTGCCGCGAACATCGGCGAACAGCTTGCCTTGCTCGTCGGCGAGGGTGGCGGCTTCTTGCAGCACGCTGGTGCCGCCGATGTCGTTGACCACCAGTTGGCGCTGATCCTGACACGGCTGGAACACCAGTTTGCCGTCAGCGGCGGTCAGTTGCCCCTGCATCCGCGTTTGCCCGACGTGCGAGGCACTTTCACGCGGGCCATCGAACAACTGGCACGCCGCAAACAACGGCAGCAGGGCAACAAGGACTAACGAACGGGCAACACGCATCTTCGGCTCTCCAGACAAGTGTCGCCACGTTACGCAGCCTGTCAGTCAAATGCAAAAGATCGCAGCCTGCGGCATCTCCTACACCGAATTACGCCGCCCGCCGGCAAAATGCAAAACATCGCAACCCCGACACTCCCCTGTAGGAGCTGCCGCAGGCTGCGATCTCTTGATCTCACCCCACGTGAAACGTCTGCCCGGTCTGTAGCCCTTCAACACTTTTCGCGTAGGCCAACGCCACATCCGCCGCAGGAACCGGCTTATAGCCACGGAAGTACGGCGCATATTTACCCATCGCTTCCAGCAACACCGTCGGGCTGATCGAGTTAATGCGCAGGCCACGCGGCAACTCAGTGGCCGCTGCCCGCACAAAGCTGTCCAGCGCACCGTTGACCAGCGCTGCCGACGCACCGCTGCGAATCGGATCGTGGCTGAGCACGCCAGTAGTGAAGGTGAACGAGGCGCCATCGTTGGCGAATTCGCGGCCGATCAGCAGCAAATTCACTTGGCCCATCAACTTGTCCTTGAGGCCGAGGGCGAAGCTGTCTTCGCTCATCTCGCCCAGCGGCGCAAATGTGACGTTACCGGCGGCGCAGACCAGTGCGTCGAATTTGCCGGTCTGCTCGAACAGCTTGCGGATCGACGTGCTGTCACTGATATCCACATGGAAATCACCGCTGGTGCGGCCGATACGAATCACTTCGTGGCGTTGCGACAGTTCTTTGTCCACGGCCGAACCGATGGTGCCGCCAGCGCCTATCAACAGAATTTTCATCGAGCTGTACCTCAAGTGTGTGAACGAGGTTTCAGTCTAGAGTGGTTTTTTCTGTGGATAAGCGCACTAATAGGCAACCTTTGGTTTTCAAATGGAAACAATCCATGAGCGAAATGGATGATCTGGCGGCGTTCGCCGTGTTGATCGAAGCCGGCAGTTTCACCTTGGCGGCGCAGCAATTGGGCTGCAGCAAGGGGCAGTTGTCCAAACGCATCAGTCAGCTCGAAGCGCAGTTTTCCGTGGTGTTGCTACAACGCACCACTCGACGCCTGAGCCTTACGGCGGCCGGCGCTGCGTTATTGCCCCAGGCGCAGGCGCTTGTAGTCCAGGTCGAAAAAGCCCGTCAGGCATTGGCGCGGTTGAAGGACGACATGGCCGGCCCGGTGCGTATGACGGTTCCGGTGTCGTTGGGGGAAACGTTTTTCGATGGATTGTTGCTGGAGTTTTCGCATCAGTATCCCGAGGTGCAGATCGAGCTGGAGCTGAACAACAGCTACCGCGATCTGTCCCGCGATGGCTTTGATCTGGCGATCCGTTCAGAAGTGGCGAATGACGAACGACTGGTGGCCAAGCCGTTGCTGGCCTGGCAGGAAATGACCTGTGCGAGTCCCGCGTATCTGGATCGATTCGGCGAACCGTCGACACCACAAGCGCTGGCCGAGCACCGTTGCTTGCTCAACAGCCACTACAGCGGTCGCGAAGAATGGCTGTATCACCAGCAGCACGAATTGTTGCGAGTACGCGTGTCCGGGCCGTTTGCCAGCAATCACTACAACTTGCTGAAAAAAGCCGCGCTGAGCGGCGCCGGTATCGCGCGATTGCCTTCGTACCTGCTGCAAGCGGAATTGGCTGACGGCCGATTGCGCTGGATCCTGCGTGATTATCAGACGCGGCGCATGCCGATGTACCTGGTGCATCCGTATCAGGGCGGTTTGCCCAAGCGCACGCAAGTGCTGGCGGACTATCTGATTGGCTGGTTCAAACGCAGCGGCGAGGCGCTGGATCGCCTCCAGCGTTAACGGTGATCCCCTGTAGGAGCTGCCGAAGGCTGCGATCTTTTGATCCTGAAAAAGAAAGATCAAAAGATCGCAGCCTTCGGCAGCTCCTACAGGGATTTTTGTTTAGCGGGAAAAACGGCGGGCGATCAGGTGGTCGATCGACATCTTGCCCGGCCCGGTCGCCATCAGATACAGCAACACCGCCGCCCACGTACCGTGAGTCGGGTAAGCATCCGGGTACACAAACAGCTGAATGGTAATCGTCATCCCCAGCAACGCCATGGCCGAAAAGCGCGTAGCAAACCCAACCAGAATCAGCACCGGAAAGAAGTGCTCGGCAAACGCGGCCATGTGCGCGGCGATCTCCGGCGACAGCAGCGGCACGTGATATTCACTGGTGAACAACGGAATGGTCGAATCAGCGAGACGCGGCCAGCCAAGCTGAAAGGTGCCGTCGATGAGGTCGATCGCCAGCCCCTCGATCTTGGTCTGCCCGGACTTCCAGAACACCGCTGCAATCGCGAAGCGCGCAATAAAAGCGATCAGGCTCTGGGGGATTCTCTCGAGCAGCGCAATGGCGCGAGTGATCAGGTTGTTCATGGCGTTACCTTATTGTTCAAGTGGGTGATGACGTTGCGCGCGATCAGCAAGGCCAGGGTCTGGCTGAGATCGAATTCAGGGCTGTTTTCGGCAGCTGCCAGTAGCGGCTGGCCGTTGATCAAATGGCGGATAAATACGCTGGCGCCGTGATCGATGGCGAACACCTCAACCTCCAGACCGTTGCGCAGGATCAGCGCGTGCTGACCCTGATGGATCTCGATGCCTTCAAGTGACGGTTGTTGCTGATGTGCAGCCCAGATCGCAACCACGGCATAAGCCGAATGGAGGAGGTGCAGGGAGGGATGAAGCGTGAAGCACAGATCGCTTAAGCCTTGCGGGGCGGCGAGTGCTGCGGTGATCTGTTCTGGCCGTACGGGGTCGGCGTCGGCGGCGTGATAGGCCTGCGTGCGCAGATGCTCAAGGCGCGCGACATCGGCCAGATAGGGCACGCTCGATGCCGGTTCGAAGGCGTCAATAAAGTCCGCAAACGCTTCGCCATAGCGGCTCATCAACGGACTCTGCGGCGGCTGCTGTTGTACGAAAGTGGCCGCCATGGCGCGGAAAAATTCCTCGCCGACCAGTTGCGCAACCACCGGATAACCGTCCGCCAGTGCGTTGATCAACGAGCTCTGCACATTGTTGCGGTACACCGCAAACCGGCTGGCGGGATCGGCGCCGTTACTGCTGCACAAACCGGCAGGGCAGGGCAGACGTACATCGAGCAGCGCGGCGCTGAATGCGCTGTGCGTGCTCATGGCCGACTCCCGGCGCACAGCAGCATTTCGTCTGCCTGCTGCGCTTCGGCCAGCAAGGTGTTGAACGCGGGCACCTGATTGTCCCGTTCGATCAAGGTTGCTATCGGCCCGATACGATCCAGCGTCTGCCAATACAAGGCCCAAACGGCTTGATCGATCGGCGCGCCATGATCGTCAATCAGCAATCGGTCGCCGAGGTTGTCAGAATCTTCGGCAAACCCGGCCAGATGAATCTCGCCAACCGCGTGCAGCGGCAGCGCATCGAGATACGCCAATGGATCACGGTGATGATTTACGCACGACACATAGACATTGTTGACGTCGAGCAACAGCCCACAGCCGCTGCGACGGATCACTTCATGGATGAAGTCAGGCTCGTCGTACGTTGAATGCTGAAACGCCAGATACGTTGCCGGGTTTTCCAGCAGCATTGGCCGTTTAAGAGTGTTTTGCACCTGATCGATGTGCGCGCAGACGCGGTTCAGCGTCGGCTCGTCGTAGGCCAGGGGCAGCAGGTCATTGAGGAACACTGGGCCGTGGCTCGACCAGGCCAGATGTTCGGAAAAGGAGTGTGGTTGATAGCGCTCGATCAGCTCGGCCAGACGTTGCAGGTGCTGAGTATCCAACGGCCCTTCGCTGCCGATGGACAAACCGACGCCATGCAGCGACAGCGGATACTGTTCGCGAATCAAACCGAGAAAGTGATGAAACGGGCCGCCGGCCACCATGTAGTTTTCGGCGTGGACTTCGAAAAAACCGATGTCCGGTTGGGTATCGAGCACTTCACGAAAGTGCCCGGTCTTGAGCCCCAGCCCGGCACGGGGCGGGAGCCCGGTGAGGGCTGCCTGAGTGCGGGGGAGGGCATGGTCGTCAGGTGTGAACATGATCGTCACTCAGGCAGGCCGTGAATCAGGACTTCGCTTTGAAAGCTTCCATCTGGCCGAAACCGGTCGGCGAGGTTTTGCTTTCAGTCTTGGCGCAGGTGCCCTTAGGGACGAGCTTCCAGGCGTTGGCCTGGTAGTCGGTTTTCGCGGTGCCAGCGCAGGTGGTGCCGGCGCCTGCAGCGCAATCGTTCTTGCCTTTCATGGCCACGCCAAAGCATTTTTCCATGTCATCGGCCGCGTGGGCGGTAGAAACGGCGGCGATGCTCAGCGCAGAGCCGAGGGCCAGAACCAGGGCGGTGGCGGACAGAGTGCGGGTGGTAGCAGTCATGGTGTTTCTCCAGTTTCGGTCAGGGTTTTTACAAGCGTTTTTGCGCTTGCTTAACCCTCTAGAGAAAGGTCATGGCGATGCGTTACAGCGGGGCTTAAATCTTTTCCAGAATTTTTCCTGACACCGCTGTCCCCTTGTGGGAGCGGGCTTGCTCGCGAACGCGGTGTATCAGTCGACATCATTGCTAACTGACACCCCGCCTTCGCGAGCAAGCCCGCTTGTATGGTAGGACTCGAAGGGGTGGGTGGGACCAAAAGCCAGCTTCTGACTGTTAGCCCAGTACAGACTGTGGGAGACATCGGCCCCACCCCTTCCACCAAAGCGCCGATAAAGAATGCTTCGT
>NZ_CACSJY010000107.1:0-7804 GCF_902706155.1 Pseudomonas sp. 18058 | reverse complement strand
GGGCTTGCTCGCGAAGGCGTCGTATCAGCAAACATCAATGTATCTGACACACCGCCTTCGCGAGCAAGCCCGCTCCCACATTTGGACTGCGTGTGTTCAGGGAAATCAGCGGTAATCGTCCACCGGCACGCACGCGCAATACAGGTTGCGATCGCCGTAAACGTTGTCCACCCGATTCACCGCCGGCCAATACTTGTGCGCCTTGGTGTGCGCATCCGGGGCGATGCCTTGTTCGATGCTGTACGGCCGCTCCCAAATGCCGGTGACATCCGCCAAGGTATGCGGCGCGCGTTTCAGCGGGTTGTCTTCTGCCGGCCAGTTGCCGTTTTGCACTTCGGTGATTTCCGCTCGAATGCTCAGCATCGCGCCGATAAACCGATCCAGCTCAGCCTTCGACTCGCTCTCGGTCGGCTCGACCATCAACGTTCCCGGCACCGGGAATGACATGGTCGGCGCATGGAAGCCGTAATCTATCAGGCGCTTGGCGACGTCTTCTTCACTGATCCCGGTCTGCGCCTTCAACGGCCGTAAATCCAAAATACATTCATGCGCCACCCGCCCGTTACGCCCTGTGTACAACACCGGGAACGCGCCGGATAAATGCTGCGCCAGGTAATTCGCCGCGAGAATCGCCACCTCGCTGGCATCGGCCAATTGCGGGCCCATCATGGCGATGTACATCCAGCTGATCGGCAAAATACTCGCGCTGCCCCACGGCGCGGCACTGACCGCGCCGTTCTGCGCCAGCGGCCCGTCGATTGGCACCACCGGGTGATTGGCAACGAACGGCGCCAAATGCGCACGAATCCCGATCGGCCCCATGCCGGGCCCACCGCCGCCATGAGGAATGCAGAAGGTCTTGTGCAAATTCATGTGCGAGACGTCGGCACCAATGTCCGCCGGCCGCGCCAGCCCGACCTGCGCGTTGAGGTTGGCGCCGTCCATGTACACCTGACCGCCGTGTTGGTGGATCACTTCGCAGATTTCGCTGATGCCCTCCTCGTACACACCATGGGTCGACGGATACGTCGCCATCAAGCACGCCAACTTATCCCCAGCCTCAGCGGCTTTGGCTTTCAAATCTTCCAGATCAACGTTGCCCTCCGCGTCGCACTCGACGATCACCACGCGCATCCCGGCCATCTGCGCCGACGCCGGGTTGGTGCCGTGGGCTGACGAAGGAATCAGACAAATATCCCGAGCGCCCTGTTGCCGGCTCTCGTGATATTTGCGAATCGCCAGCAGCCCGGCGTATTCGCCCTGCGCACCGGAGTTGGGCTGCATGCAGATCGCATCGAAACCGGTGATCGCGCAGAGCCAGCGCTCCAGCTCCTCGATCATCAGCGTGTAGCCGACGGCTTGCTCGCGCGGCACGAACGGATGCAGGTTGGCGAATTGCGGCCAGGTGATCGGGATCATCTCGCTGGTGGCGTTGAGTTTCATGGTGCAGGAGCCCAGCGGGATCATCGACTGGTTGAGCGCCAGATCCTTGTTCTCCAGTTGTTTGAGGTAGCGCAGCATCTCGGTTTCGCTGTGGTGCGCGTTGAAGACCGGATGGCGCAGGTACGGCGTTGTGCGCTGAAGGTTGACGGGGATGCCCGAGGTCAGCGCCTCGGCGTCGAGATCGTCGACGCTCAAGCCGTGATCAGCCCCGAGCAAGACATCGAACAGTTTCGCCACGGTCGTTTCATCGCAGGTCTCGTCAAGGCTCAGCCCGACGCGGCCACGGCCGAGAATCCTCAGATTGATCTGCGCAGTCTGAGCGCTTTGAATAATCGCGGTTTGTGCGCCACCAACGTCGAGCGTCAGCGTGTCGAAAAACTGCGCGTTCAGGCGTTTCAGCCCATGTCTTTCAAGCCCTGCCGCCAGAATGCAGGTCAACCGATGCACCCGCTGAGCGATGCGTTTCAGACCTTCCGGGCCGTGATACACCGCGTAGAAACTGGCGATATTCGCCAACAGCACCTGCGCTGTGCAGATGTTCGAGTTGGCCTTCTCGCGGCGGATATGTTGCTCGCGAGTTTGCAGGGCCATGCGCAACGCGACGTTGCCCCGGGCGTCTTTCGAAACGCCGATGATCCGCCCGGGAATCGCCCGTTTATATTCCTCACGACTGGCAAAGAATGCGGCGTGCGGGCCGCCGTAACCCATCGGTACGCCGAACCGTTGCGATGAACCGAACACTACATCGGCGCCCAACTCACCCGGCGGGGTCAGCAACAACAAACTCAACAAATCCGTGGCGACGCACGCCAGCGCTTGCTGCGCGTGCAAGTGATCAATCAATGGACGCAGATCGCGCACTTCGCCGTGAGTGTCGGGATACTGCAGCAGCGCACCGAATACCTGGTGCTGCTTCAAGTTATCCACAGCGTCGATGATCAGCTCAAAGCCGAAGCCCTCGGCGCGGGTCTGCACCACGGAAATGGTCTGCGGATGACAGTTCTCATCGACGAAAAACAGATTGCTCTTCGACTTCGCCACACGCTTGGCCAAGGCCATGGCTTCTGCCGCCGCCGTGGCTTCATCGAGCAGCGAGGCGTTGGCCAATTCGAGGCCGGTGAGGTCGATGGTCAGTTGCTGGAAATTCAGCAGCGCTTCGAGCCGGCCTTGGGCGATCTCCGGTTGATACGGCGTGTACGCGGTGTACCAACCGGGATTTTCCAGCACGTTGCGCAGGATGACGGTCGGCGTCAGGGTGCCGTGGTAGCCCATGCCGATCAGGCTGCTCCACACCTGATTCTGCTCGGCATAGCCGCGCAGCTTGGCCAGCGCCGTTTGTTCGTCCAGCGCCGGCGGCAGATCGAGTGCGCGATTGAAGCGGATGCCCGGCGGCACAGTCTGTTCGATCAGTTCGGCGCGACTGCCGAGGCCGAGGCTGTCGAGCATCGCTTGTTGCTCGGCGGCATCCGGGCCGAGGTGACGACGCAGAAAAGCATCGGGATCGCGTAACTGGCTCAAGGACGGCAACTGGGACATGACGGGCTCTCTCTTGGCTGGCGCTCGGCGTCAATGCAACACGGTCAAACCAGCATAGCAGTGCCCTTGAAGATCAAAAGATCGCAGCCTTCGGCAGCTCCTACAAGGTCTACACCATCCCCCTGTAGGAGCTGCCGAAGGCTGCGATCTTTTGATCCTGAAAAAAAAGCCCCGACAAGTCGGGGCTTTGGGTATTGCTTAATGCTTACTCGCCGATGGCAGCCTTATAAGCGCCGGCATCCAGCAGCTTGTCCAGCTCAGCCGCGTCGGTTGGCTTGATCTTGAAGATCCACGCGCCGTACGGGTCGGAGTTCAGCAGTTCAGGCGAACCACCCAGCTCTTCGTTGACGGCAATCACTTCACCACCGATCGGCGCGTAGATGTCGGAAGCGGCTTTCACCGACTCAACCACACCGGCCTGATCTTGTGCAGCGAAGACTTTGCCGACTTCAGTCAGCTCGACGAACACCACATCACCCAGCGCTTCCTGCGCGTGATCGCTGATGCCCACAGTGACGGTGCCGTCGGCTTCCAGACGGGCCCATTCATGACTTTCGGCAAAACGCAGGTCGGCAGGGATATCGCTCATCTTCGGTGTCCTCGAGAAATTGTCAGCGGTCGTGCCCGCCGGAAAAGGTTAGATCAAAGTTTTGCCATGGCGGACGAAGGTCGGTTTGACCACACGTACCGGGTACCACTTGCCACGGATTTCCACTTCGGCGCGGTCGGCGGTTGCCATCGGAACACGCGCCAGGGCAATCGATTTGCTTAGCGTAGGGGAGAAACTACCACTGGTGATCTCTCCTTCGCCAACATCGGCGATACGAACCACTTGATGAGCGCGCAAAACGCCGCGTTCTTCCAGCACCAGACCGACCAGTTTGTGCGCCACGCCAGCGGCTTTTTCCGTCTCCAGGGCAGCGCGGCCGATGAACTGGCGCGAGGCCGGTTCCCAGGCGATGCTCCAGGCCATGTTCGAGGCCAGCGGCGAAACGTCCTGATCGATGTCCTGACCGTAGAGGTTCATCCCGGCTTCAACGCGCAAGGTGTCGCGAGCGCCGAGGCCGATCGGGGAAATGCCGGCGCCGACCAGATCGTTGAAGAAACCCGGAGCCTGATTGGCTGGCAGGACGATTTCCAGACCGTCTTCACCGGTGTAACCGGTGCGCGCGATGAACCAGTCGCCGTCGGTATAGCCTTCGAAGGGTTTGAGGTGCTGGATCAGCGTGGCGCGGGATTGGGTCACCAACTCGGCAATCTTGTGCCGGGCTTGCGGGCCTTGAATGGCCAGCATCGCCATCTCGGAACGCTCATGCAAATGCACGTCGTAGCCGGAAAGTTGCGCGTTCATCCACGCAAGATCCTGATCGCGGGTGGACGCGTTGACTACCAGTCGATAACCCTCGTCAAGGCGGTAGACGATCATGTCGTCGACGATGCCGCCACGCTCGTTGAGCATGGTGCTGTACAACGCACGGCCGGGGCGGTGCAGGCGTTCGACGTCATTGGCCAGCAAATGCTGAAGCCAGGCCTTGGCCTGGTTGCCGGTGACATCGATCACGGTCATATGGGATACATCGAACACCCCGCAATCGCGGCGCACCTCGTGGTGCTCCTCGACCTGCGAGCCGTAATGCAGTGGCATGTCCCAACCGCCAAAATCGACCATCTTCGCGCCGAGGGCGAGATGCAGGTCATACAGAGGCGTACGCTGTCCCATGGGTTTCTCCTTCCGGGCGTGGCGAAGGTGCGGACAGCCGCTGCACGGGCGAAAGCCTTGAAATAGAAGGCTCTCAGCCGATTCCAGCGAACGGGTCTGTCAGACGAACCGCACCGAATGCCGCGCATTGTAGCCGCATGATTCAGGACTCACTACTAAGTGTTTCGATGCGCCGAGCGGCGAATCAGGCCGATGACCGGCAACAGTCCGACCAAAACCAGGCTCAGCGCCGGCAACGACGCCCGCGCCCATTCGCCTTCGCTGGTCATTTCAAAGATGCGCACGGCCAGCGTGTCCCAGCCAAACGGGCGCATCAGCAGGGTCGCGGGCATTTCCTTGAGCACATCGACGAACACCAGCAGCGCGGCGCTCAACGTGCCGGGCAGCAACAACGGCAGATACACTTTGAAAAACAGTCGTGGCCCACTGACACCGAGGCTACGTGCCGCTTCGGGCAAAGACGGCCGTATACGCGCCAGACTGTTTTCCAGCGGGCCGTAAGCGACCGCGATAAAGCGCACCAGATACGCCATCAGCAACGCCGCGAGACTGCCGAGCAGCAACGGTTTGCCAGCGCCACCGAGCCAGCCGGAGAGCGGGATCACCAGCTCGCGATCGAGATAACTGAAGGCCAGCATGATCGACACCGCCAGCACCGAACCCGGCAAGGCGTAACCGAGATTGGCCAAACCCACGCCGGAGTTGATCGCCGGCGTCGGCGCCAAGCGCCGGGCGAAGGCCAGCAGCAAGGCGACGCTGACGGTGATCAGCGCCGCCATGCCGCCCAGATAGAGGGTGTGCAGGATCAGCCCGGCATAGCGCTCATCGAGATCGAAACGCCCGCGCTGCCAGAACCAGACGATCAGTTGCAGCATCGGAATCACGAAGGCGCAGGCGAACACCAGTCCGCACCAGCTCATCGCCGCGAGGGCTTTGAATCCGCGCAGGTGATACAGCGCTTTCACCCGAGGCCGCTCGTTGCTCGCGCGGTCGGCGCCGCGCGCACGACGTTCGCCGTACAGCACCAGCATCACCACCAGCAGCAACAGGCTGGCCAGTTGCGCCGCACTCGACAGGCTGAAGAAGCCGTACCAGGTTTTGTAGATCGCGGTGGTGAAGGTGTCGAAGTTGAACACCGACACCGCACCGAAATCGGCGAGGGTTTCCATCAGCGCCAGCGCCACACCGGCACCAATCGCCGGCCGCGCCATCGGCAACGCTACGCGCCAGAAGGCTTGCCACGGCGATTGGCCGAGCACCCGCGCGGCTTCCATCAAGCCTTTGCCCTGCGCGAGAAACGCGGTGCGCGCCAGCAGGTAAACGTACGGGTAGAAAACCAGCACCAGCACGATAATCACCCCGCCGGTGGAGCGCACGCGGGGTAGGCGCAGGCCTGTGCCGAACCATTCGCGCAGCAGGGTTTGCACCGGGCCGGCGAAGTCGAGCAGGCCGACGAAGACGAAGGCCAGCACGTACGCGGGGATGGCGAACGGCAGCATCAGCGCCCAGTCGAGCCAGCGCCGACCGGGGAATTCGCAGAGGCTGGTGAGCCACGCCAGGCTGACGCCGAGCAGGGTCACGCCGACACCGACGCCGAGCACTAGCGTCAAGGTGTTGCCGAGCAGGCGCGGCATCTGGGTTTGCCACAGGTGCGACCAGATCTGTTGATCAATGGTTTGCCAGGACAGCAGCAGAACACTCAGGGGCAGCAGCACCAACGCGGCGACGGCGAAGACGATGGGGTACCAGCGGCGTTGGGCGGGGTGGGCCACTTCAAAGGTCTCGCGGGGAAATCGTGGAGTGTAAGGAAGAAAGCGAAAAGATCGCAGCCTCCGGCAGCTCCTACATTGGGAAATGTGATCACCCTGTAGGAGCTGCCGAAGGCTGCGATCTTTTGATCTTTACAGCAGCAGACTCAGTTCCAACCCGCCCGATCCATCATCCGGATCGCCTCAGCCTGACGCTTGCCCGCCACTTCCACCGGCAAGGTGTCCGCAATGAACTTGCCCCACGCCGCCACTTCTTCCGAAGGCGCGACCGCCGGGTTGGCCGGGAATTCCTGGTTCACGTCAGCAAAAATCTTCTGCGCTTCCGGCGTGGTCATCCATTCAACCAGAGCCTTGGCCGCTTCCGGGTGCGGTGCATGTTTGGTCAGGCCAATCCCCGACAGGTTCACGTGCACACCGCGATCCGCCTGATTCGGCCAGAACAGTTTCACCGGCAGCTCCGGCTTCTGCTTGTGCAGGCGACCGTAGTAGTAAGTGTTGACGATGCCCACGTCGCACTGCCCGGCGTTGATAGCCTCCAGCACTGCAACGTCATCGGAGAACACGTCGGTGGACAGGTTATTCACCCAGCCTTTGAGGATTTCCTCGGTCTTCGCCGCGCCGTGGACTTCGATCATGGTCGCGGTCAGCGACTGGTTGTAGACCTTCTTCGCCGTGCGCAGGCACAGGCGCCCTTCCCAGTTCTTGTCGGCCAGCGCTTCGTACGTGGTCAACTCGCCCGGCTTCACCCGTTCGGTGGAATAGGCGATGGTGCGCGCGCGCAGGCTCAGGCCAGTCCAGGCGTGAGTGGACGAGCGATATTGCAGGGGAATGTTGGCGTCGATGGTTTTCGAGGTGAATGGCTGGAGGATGCCCATCTGCTCAGCCTGCCAGAGGTTGCCGGCATCAACGGTGAGCAGCAGGTCGGCGGTGGCGTTTTCACCTTCAGCCTTGATGCGCTGCATCAGCGGCGCTTCCTTGTCGGTGATGAACTTGATCTTCACCCCGGTCTTGGCGGTGTAGGCATCGAAGACCGGTTTGATCAGCTCATCGATGCGCGACGAGTAAACCACCACCTCATCAGCGGCCTGGGCCGTGGTGCTACCGATCAGGGTCAGGGCCAGTGCGGTCAGAAGACGCTTGGGTGCCAACATGGGAGTGGTCTCTCGGTCGGGAAATGTGGGCCAAATGATAAGGACTCACATTTACCACCTCAATCGAACTCTTTTTGAAGGAGTTACCAGATGTTGCATGATTGACCGCCATCCCTGTAGGAGCTGCCGCAGGCTGCGATCTTTTGATGTTGTTTTTAAGATCAAAAGATCGCAGCCTGCGGCAG
>NZ_CACSJY010000106.1:0-7838 GCF_902706155.1 Pseudomonas sp. 18058 | reverse complement strand
GGGCTGGGCTCACCGGCCTACTCGCCGATCGACTTTACGGCGAGTCAGCGCGCCGACTTTCTGCTGACCCCGGCTGTTCTCGCGGCCAATCACGGAAAAACATTGCGGTTGTCGTGGCAATTGTTGCGCGCTGGAGACGATCGCTTGTCGGACGAACGAGAGATCATCGTGCAGCCTATTAAACTCGCTGATTGGCGACTGCCAATCCCGGACATTCCTCAGGCGTTGGTCACTGCGTTGGATCTGAGTGTTTTTGACGGCGACGCCCAGGTCATCTGTAAACCCTGGCCGGCGATAGCGATAGGGCAGAAGCGCTGGTTATGCGTACATGGCGTGGATCATGATGATGATGATGATGCGTATGAAATTATCGTCGCCAATGGCGCTCCGGTTACCGAATTTGAGAAAAACAATGGACTCGACAACACGTTGCCGCGAGACCTGTTAAAAAACTTCAAATCGGGTACGCCGTTGCACATCGAGTTGAAAGTGGCGTTTGATGGTGCCGCTGTCGTGCCCGCTGCGGTTGCTTTCAAAGTTCGTGATTATGAGGTGCTGAATTCGCCTTCCACACTGCTGGAAGACTTTGCCGAGGAACCCTATCAGTCCGTGAAAAAGGGCGGAGTGATGGAGACCAAGGCTCTAAAGATCACCTTCCAGAAGGGTGATGGCGAATGCGCGATCATGCCTCGCGAAGAGATCGGCGAATCGTTTCCCGGGCGGGTTGACGGGCCGGTGTTAAGCATCAGCCGCGATGCCTTTGGGGTCGAGCCGGTTATCGTCGAGCTGGAGCTAAAACGTACCTGTTCGCGAGTGAGTTTCTGGCAGGTCAGCGTTAACTACGAGGACTGCGCGGTGGAATATCTGTCTGCTGACAGAACATCGCTCGGCAGTCAGGTGCTGGGGGCTTCCCTCGATTTACCGGTGAATGTGGTATTTGCGGGAGCGGTGATCAAATTTCTGATCATCACGTGTCCGAAGGCCGACTGGTTCTCCCTGGACAACATCAGAGTTGATGACTGATCAGCGTCTGCGCCATGCCTTCGAGCTCGGAGGACGGGTTGTAACCGATGAGCATCCAGGCATGTTCACGTTCGGTCCAATAGACGACGTTCATGTTGTGCCGGTGTTCCTGCGCGATTGGCCGACTGCCGCCGTTCGATCGCGTCACACACAGCGCCAGCGGCCCGTATTTGGCGTCAAGATAGACGATCTGCGCGATCGGCACGCCGTCGTATTCGAGCACTTGCGCGCGCCTGAATTCGGCTCCGGGCAGTTTCAGTTTTGCCGTTGAAAGGTTCAGACCCAATCGCTTGTCCACGGTCTGCAGTTGCGCCCGTTGCGTGGTGTCGTCGGTAGGCAAGTGCGCGAGCGTTTGCGGCACGTACAGCGCCATGTAGTCACTGACCAATTCACGCCAGTTGTGCGATTGCTTCGCTTGCCAACCGAGCACCACGCGGTCGGCCAGTACGCCTGCGCCGACAAGCGCTGCCGCCGCCGCGCCGATGAACCAGCGTCGACTTATTCCCGGACGTTCTGGCGACGCGATCGCATCAAGCCGCGCCTGCAAACGCTCCATCGGTGCTTGTTGTGCGAGTTCGTCGTAGGCGTTTTTGTACGGCAGGTTGCTGCGGGCGAGCCATTGCACGCGCAGATTTAGCAGCGGGTCATCAGCGATGGCGTCGTCGAGTTGGCGCCGGTAGTCCGCGTCGAGTTCATCGTCCAGATAGGCGACGAGTTGCTCATCCGAAGGCGTGTTCATGGGCGATCTCCTTCGGTGGCTTTCGGTACGGCTTGCAGCGGCGGATATTCGGCGAGTTTCAGCCGCGCGGTGGCGAGGCGGCTCATCACCGTGCCAATCGGCACTTGCAGGATCTCGGCGACTTCGCGGTAAGACAAGCCTTCGACGTAGGCCAGATACACGGTTTCGCGCTGGGTTTCGGGCAACGCATCTACGCGGCGAATCACTTGCGCAGCCATCACGTGCGTCTGCGCCGCGTACTCGCCATCAAACGCCAGTTGACCGTCGGCATCGACCTGGCCGGCGCCGTTGCGCACCCGACGCGCGCGCACTTCATTGAGCCAGATCGAATGCAGAATGCTCAACAGCCAGCGATCCATGCGCGTGCCCGCCGCGTATTGAGCAGAACGCTCCAATGCCCGCACACACGTCGCCTGCACCAGATCCTCGGCGACATGCCGATTGCGCGACAGCAGCAAACCGTAGCGCCACAATCGCGCCAGATGCTGTCCGAGTTCCGCTCTGAATGCCTGATCGCTGACGATGATGGCCTCCGCTGTGATAGGTCAGGTTTTTGATGAGTCGTTGATAGCTTGCGCCAGATCCTGATATTCCTCGCAAGACGTGCCGCAAATCGATTTGATCTGCTGCAACTGTTCTTGCGCCAGGTCGACGCGGCCTTTGATCACATAGGCTTCGCCGAGGTATTCGCGCACTTGCGCGTACTGCGGATCGAGTTTCACCGATTGCAGGTAATAGCCGATGCCTTCGTCGGTGCGCCCCAATTTGCGCGTGGCGTAACCGCGATAATTGAGGGCTTTGGCGGTGTTCGGTTGTTGCAGTGTGTCGAGCAGTGCCAGGGCTTCTTCGTAGCGCCCGTCCTTGGCCAGTCGATAGGCGTAGTCGGTGCGATCGGCGTCCGGCAACAGGCTGCTGGTTTGCAGCACGCATTTCTGCGATTTGCTGTCCCAGACCTGGCCTTTCGGGCATTCGGGCTTCTTCACCGGCTCGTCTTCATCACCGTTGGCGAAGGCCAAATGGCTGGACATCGCGGCGACCAGCAGCAACGGGGCGGCGAACATAACGGAACGGATAGTCATGGGCAAGGCTCCACAGGAGGTTATGTTTCACTTTGAACACCACAGCGTGAAATTTTATTCATTGCTTTGTCAGTGACTGTTCAAGTGAGGCACAAATTCCGGCGCTATGCTCGTGAGCGTCTGCCGTTGATCCGAAGCTCTGCCATATAGGGGACTGCCATGAACGATCAGCTCCATCACGCCACTGGCGGCTACAAAACCGCTGCCGACACCTACGTGAAAGGACGCCCGGATTACCCGCCTCAAGTCAGCGCCTGGCTGAGCGCAACGTTGGGGCTGGATAATCACCAAACCGTGATCGATCTGGGCGCCGGTACCGGCAAGTTCACTGGCCGGTTGCTAGCGACGGGCGCGCAGGTGATTGCCGTTGAACCGGTGGCGCAGATGCTGGAAAAACTCGCCGATGCCTGGCCGCAGGTGCTGGCCGTACACGGCACGGCGACGGATTTGCCCTTGCCGGATGCCTCGGTGGATGTGGTGGTCTGTGCGCAGGCGTTTCATTGGTTTGCCAGTAAGGAGGCGCTGACGGAAATCGCTCGGGTACTTAAGCCCGGCGGCAGGCTCGGGTTGATCTGGAACCTGCGTGATACGCGAGTCAGTTGGGTGCCGAAGCTGGACGCGATCGTCAATGCGCTGGAGGGCGATACGCCGCGTTACTACACCGGTGAATGGCGCAAAGCATTTCCGCATCCGGCGTTTGGGCCGTTGCAGGTGCAGCAGTTTCACAATGGGCATACCGGGTCGGCGGAGGATGTGTTGTTCAATCGGGTGCGCTCGACCAGTTTTATTGCCTCGCTGCCAGAGGCGCAGCGGGCGAGGGTGGATGAGCAGATTCGCGCGTTGATCCAGTCTGAGCCGGAGTTGCGGGGCAGGGATGTGGTGACGGTGCCTTATGAGACGGCGGCGTTCGTTGCGGTGAAGGGCAACTGAATCGGCGGTGCGGCCATTCGCGAGCAAGCCCGCTCCCACATTTGAAATGCATTCCCCTTGTGGGAGCGGGCTTGCTCGCGAAGGGGCCATCCCAAGCACTACATCTTTTGAAGTCAGTCCCGCATTTGTCCGAACCGCCACCGTGATGCCTTGTTATAGTTCGGGCCTCATTTTCTGCCCGGTAAAGGATCACTGCCATGACTCAATACTCCGCCTTCAGTGTCGAACTGGCCGACAACATCGCCCATGTGCAGATCAATCGCCCGGAAAAGATCAACTCAATGAACGCGGCGTTCTGGAGCGAGATCGTCGAGATCTTCCAGTGGATCGACGACACCGACGAAGTGCGCGTGGTGGTGCTCAGCGGCAACGGTAAACATTTCTCCTCGGGCATCGATTTGATGATGCTCGCCGGCGTCGCCAATGAACTGGGCAAGGACGTCGGCCGCAACGCGCGCCTGCTGCGCCGCAAGATTCTCACCCTGCAAGCCTCGTTCAACGCCGTCGACAACTGCCGCAAACCGGTGCTCGCGGCGATTCAGGGTTACTGCCTGGGCGGCGCGATCGACCTGATCGCTGCCTGCGACATGCGTTACGCCGCCGAAGACGCGCAATTCTCGATCAAGGAAATCGATATCGGCATGGCCGCCGATGTTGGCACTTTGCAACGGTTGCCACGGATCATCGGTGACGGCATGCTGCGTGAGCTGGCTTACACCGGTCGCACCTTCGGCGCAGAAGAGGCGCGCAGCATTGGCCTGGTCAATCGCGTCTACAGCGACAAAGACTCGTTGCTCGAAGGCGTGCTCGACATCGCTCGCGAAATCGCCTCGAAGTCGCCGATTGCGGTCACCGGCACCAAGGAAATGATCAGCTACATGCGCGACCATCGCATCGACGACGGCCTCGAATACGTTGCCACCTGGAATGCCGCCATGCTGCAATCCACCGACTTGCGCGTGGCCATGGCCGCCCATATGAGCAAACAGAAACCCGAATTCCTGGACTGAGAAACCATGACAGCTCGCTGGACCACTGCAGTACTCGACACCGATCAACCGGGCGGCTGGGCCGTGGCGCGCAGCCCGGAAGGCTTTCTGTTCGATGACAACGGCGCGCTGTTCCCCCGGGAATGGCTCAAACGTCAGGACTTGTCAGTCCTCACCGAGCACGGCATTGGCCATCTCGACGGCGAGCCCGTGTATCTGTTGGAGTTGCGCAGCGCCAGCGAGGTGCCGGGGTGCATCTGGAAAGGTCTGCGGGCGTTCATGCTCGAGGGTGATCACACGATTTACAAAGTGCTCGGTTACGCCGCGCAGATTGGCACCTGGGCGCGCGAGCATCGATTCTGCGGAAACTGCGGACAGGCAATGACGCAGGTGCCGCGCGAGCGGGCGATGTATTGCCAGCCGTGCGACCTGCGCAGTTATCCGCGCATTTCGCCGAGCATGATCGTGCTGATCACCCGTGGCGACGAGATTCTGCTGGCGCGTTCACCGCGTTTCGTCACCGGGGTTTACAGCACGCTGGCCGGGTTTGCCGAGCCGGGCGAGTCGGCGGAGGAATGCCTGATTCGTGAAGTGCGCGAAGAAGTGCAGATCGAGGTGAAGAACATCGAGTATCTGGGCAGCCAGTGCTGGCCGTTCCCGCATTCGATGATGCTCGGCTTCCATGCCGAATACGCCGGTGGCGAGATTGTCTGTCAGGAAGACGAGATCGAAGACGCCCAGTGGTTCAACGTGCACGACCTGCCGCCGTTGCCGGCGTCAAAGTCGATTGCCCGTTATCTGATCGACGTCTACGTGGCGCGGCGCTTAGGCCACGCTGAACCAGTGCTGCCAGGCTAGGCGCACGGTCAAACCCAACACCACGGTGATGAACACCGGGCGAATGAACTTTGCGCCGCCGCTGATCGCGGTGCGCGCGCCAAAGAACGCGCCGACCATCACCGACAGGCCCATGCTCAGGCCGATGATCCAGTCCACCTGCCCGGAAAACACGAACACCGACAGCGCCGCAATGTTGCTGACGAAGTTCATGCTGCGCGCCACGCCGCTGGCCTTGACCAGATCGATCGGGTACAGCAGCAGACTGCTCACCGTCCAGAATGCGCCGGTACCGGGGCCGGCGACACCGTCGTAGAAACCGAGGCTGAAACCTTGGGTCGATTGCCATTTCTTTTTGATCGGCGCGTCGCTGTCCAGCGGCGCTTTTGGCGTGCCGCCGAACAACAGGTACAAGCCGCACGCAAAGACGATCACCGGGAGCATCTTGTTCAGCCATTCCGCCGGCAGGTAATGGGCGACGACGGCACCGGTCAATGCGCCGACCAGTGTGCCGACAATGGCGTGAACCCATTGCCGTGGATGGAACAACTTGCGGCGGTAGAAGGTGAAACTGGCGGTCGCCGAGCCGAATGTTGAACTGAGTTTGTTGGTGCCCAGCACCAAGTGCGGCGGCAGGCCAGCGGTGAGCAACGCGGGTGTGGTCAACAGACCGCCACCGCCGGCGATGGCGTCGATGAAACCGGCAACGAAAGCGACAAGGGCGAGAATCGCCAGGGTGGTGAGGTCAACGCTGAGTTCGAAAGGCATGGAATCGGCTTATTCGGCAGGGCGCAGAACGGGAGCTGCGGGGAGGGCGGTTATGTTACCTGTATCCAACTGTTGCGGCGACCCGTAAGACCCAATCGCGAGCAGGCTCACTCCTACAGGGGAATGCATTTCAAATGTAGGAGTGAGCCTGCTCGCGAAGACGCCAGTCCGGCCCCCCATCACCCCACTGTTGCCCACCCAACATGTAGCCAACAAATCTCTTTCTGCAAAACATCTGCACACCGAAAAACCCAACAAAACCGGACATTTTCAGGCTGGCACACTTGCTGCTCTACCTCTCCCATCTCCCAAAACATCCCGAGGACACGCCAATGAGCCAGCAACCCGTCAAATTTGCCTACTGGGTGCCGAACGTCAGCGGTGGGCTGGTGGTCAGCAAGATCGAGCAGCGCACCGATTGGGGCATCGACTACAACCGCAAACTCGCGCAGATCGCCGAAGCCGCCGGGTTTGAATACGCGCTGACGCAGATCCGCTTCACCGCCGGTTATGGCGCCGAGTTCCAGCATGAGTCGGTTGCGTTCAGTCATGCACTGCTGGCCGCGACGACCAAGCTCAAAGTCATCGCCGCGCTCCTGCCCGGCCCGTGGCAACCGGCGCTCGCGGCGAAACAACTGGCGACCATCGATCAACTCACCAACGGCCGCATCGCGGTGAACATCGTCAGCGGCTGGTTCAAAGGCGAGTTTCAGGCGATTGGCGAGCACTGGCTGGAGCACGACGAACGTTATCGCCGTTCCGAAGAATTCATTCGCTGCCTGCGCGGTGTGTGGAGTCAGGACAATTTCACCTTTCGCGGCGACTTCTACCGTTTCGACCATTACAGCCTTAAACCGAAACCGCTGGGGCGGCCGGAAATCTTTCAGGGCGGCAGTTCCCGCGCCGCGCGAGACATGGCCGCGCGGGTGTCGGACTGGTATTTCACCAACGGCAACAGCGTCGAAGGGATCAAGGCGCAGGTTGACGATATTCGTGCCAAGTCAGCGGC
This sequence comes from Pseudomonas sp. 18058, assembly GCF_902706155.1. Lineage (NCBI taxonomy): Bacteria > Pseudomonadati > Pseudomonadota > Gammaproteobacteria > Pseudomonadales > Pseudomonadaceae > Pseudomonas > Pseudomonas sp. 18058. The sequence continues at coordinate 464 of NZ_CACSJY010000106.1, read as the reverse complement.
AAATAATCATGCGGTGAACATTGGCGTCAATGCGTTCGTGATTGCCCGCGACACCGAAGAAGAAGCGCGAGCGGTGTTGGCGCAGATCATCGATCAGGCCGATCCGCAAGCGGTGAACGCGTTTGGCGATGCGGCGAAACAGGCGGGCAGGGCGTCACCGGAGGGTGAAGGCAACTGGGCGAAATCAACGTTCGAGGATCTGGTGCAGTACAACGATGGCTTCAAGACCAATTTGATTGGTACGCCGTTACAGATCGCCGAGCGGATCGTGGCGTTGAAAGCGGTGGGTGTGGATCTGGTGCTGGCGGGGTTTCTGCACTTTCAGGAAGAAGTGGAATATTTCGGTGAGCGGGTGTTGCCGCTAGTTCGGGAACTTGAGGCTGAAACACAATCCACTGTGGGAGCGGGCTTGCTCGCGAAGGCGGTGTGACAATGACATAACGGTTAGCTGACACAACGCCTTC
>NZ_CACSJY010000105.1:0-8042 GCF_902706155.1 Pseudomonas sp. 18058 | reverse complement strand
GCGGTGTGTCATTCAGGTCGTCGGTGACTGACCCACCGCTTTCGCGAGCAAGCCCGCTCCCACACGGGGTCACCACAAGTCAGCTCCTCGCGCCGTTGGTCTGTTCGATAGCACCCGTCGTGCGCCACCGTTTCCAACGTGTACGACCCGGGCTTTCCGGGCCTCCTTGGTGAGGTGTGTCATGGCTAACGATCTGCTGTTTCAGGGTGGTGTACTTCCAACCGATCCAACCCAACCGGTGCCCGGTACCGATGAGCCGACACTCGAAGATCATGATTCACCGATGGGCATGCCACCAGGGCGCGATCCGCTGAGCGATGGCCACCGGCCTGACGACTGGAAGGATCCGGCTGCCGACGACGATGTGCCGCCAGCGGATGAGCCAACGCCGTTGTCGGATGATCGCCGTTAGTTGATGGGCTGTTGTCCCGGCCTCTTCGCGAGCAAGCCCGCTCCCACAGGAGAATGCATTCCAAATGTGGGAGCGGGCTTGCTCGCGAAGGCGGCATCAGCCCCAACATCCATCAACGATCAAACCCCGCAGTCCGCACCATCACCGACCGCTCAAGGTTCAACGCCAACACCCCAATCACCACCACCACCGACCCCACCAGCACCATCACCGTCGGCCGCTCACCCAACCCCACCGAAGCAATCGCCATGGCCGTCGGCGGGATCAAATACAACGTCATCGTCGCCCGGCTCAGATCCACATGCTTGAGCACGAACCCCCATGCCAGATACGCCAGCGCACTCGGAAAAACCCCCAATGCCAACACCGCCCATTGCACCCGCAGCGGCGCTTTCATCACGGCATCGCCCAGCCCTGGCAGATAAATCAGCAACAACAATGTCCCCGACCACACCGCATAGCACGCCAGACTAAAGCCGTCATAGCGCCGCGCATGATGCTTTTGCAAAGCGAAATACAGGCTCCACGACACCGCCGCCAACAAAATCAACAACCCATGCGCGTCGATATCGCCCAGGCCTTTGTCGCCACTGACCACAATCACCACGCCGACAAACCCGAGCAGCACGCAGCCCCAACGCCAAACACTGACCTGATCCTTGAACACAAAACGCGCCAGCAACGTGCTGAACAACGGACTCGACTGCGCCAACACACTCGAAGCGCCGGCACTGACGCTTTGCTGGCCAATGTTCAGGGCCACGTGATGTAGGCTCACGGCAAAAAATCCCAGCGCAAACAGCAACGGCACATCAGCCCGGCTCGGCAGGCGAATGCCTTTGAACGCGGCAATCACCGCCATAAACACCGACGCCAGCAGAAAACGCAGCAACGCCAGATGCCCGGGTTCATAGGCTTGCAGGCCGATGTGAATTCCCGTGGGCGAATACGCCCAGCAGCCGACGACAAACGCCATGGCCAGAATTATTTTGCAGGAAGAGGGCATGATCGAAGCACCGAAAGTTTTTGATGCGCCGAGTATCCGGGCGCTCAATCATTCGCTACAACTGACTTATACTGCGCTGAATGTTCACTCAGAGTGATGATTATGGAGCTGGCGCAGATTCGCATGTTCAAGACCGTGGCCGAACTCGGCAGCATTGCCCGAGCGGCGGAACAGCTGTTTTGCGTGCCCTCGAACATCACCGCGCGGATCAAGGCGCTGGAGGCGGAATTGGGTGTCGCGCTGTTTTTGCGTGAAGGGCGCGGGCTGCGGATCAGTGCGGCGGGCCAGACGTTTCTGGCCTATGCCGAGAAGATTCTGGCGCTGACGGTAGAAGCCAAACGCGCCGTCGACCCGGCAGCCGAGCCGTCCGGCGCATTGCGCATCGGCGCCATCGAATCCTCGGCCACCGGGCGCTTGCCACGCCTGCTGGCGAAGTTTCACAAGCGCTATCCGCGCGTGGCGCTGGAACTGACCACGGGGACTTGGGGGCAGTTACTTGACGACACTGTCAGTCATCGTCTGGATGGCGCGATCGTCGCGGTGGATGTCGAACGCTCGCAACTCAAGCGCACACCGATGTATCGCGAAGAGTTGCTGTTGATTGCTTCAACCTCGTTCGGGCCGGTGCGCGGGATCGAGGATTTGCAGGACAAAACCGTGTTCATGTGGCCGCAGGGTTGTCCGTATCGGGCGGCGCTGGAGCATTGGTTGTTGCGTCAGGGGCAGGCGCTGCCGATTGTCAGCCTGGCCAGTTACGGGGCGATTGTCGGTTGCGTGAGTGCCGGGGCGGGGGTGGCGTTGGTGCCTAAAGGCGTGTTTGAGCAGTATGCGAAAGGGGCTGGGTGTGTGGGCTATGAATTTGCCGAGCTGACGGCCGTCGACAATCTGTTTTACTGGCATGAGAACGCCGGAGTGCATCCGGCGCGAGAGGCGTTTGTGGCGATGTTGCGGGAGGAATTCACTTAGGCTTTTGATCTCCGTAGGAGCTGCCGAAGGCTGCGATCTTTTGACGTTGCCTGTAAAAAAGATCAAAAGATCGCAGCCTTCGGCAGCTCCTACAAGGGGGGCGTTTGCAGGGCTTTCAGGCCACCGCCAAATCCCGCATCAACAGCCCAAAGCGCAAATCCACCGCATCCGGAATCGGCAAATACACCGTGTGCCCATCCCCCGGCGCCACCTCGATCGCGCCGCCCTGAGCGTTGTGCAACTCATGCAGATCAAAGTGAAAGTTGCCCTTTGGCGTCATCAATTCCAGATGATCACCGACCGCAAAGCGGTTCTTCACCTTGACCTCAGCCAGCCGATCACGCCGCTCCCCGGTCAGTTCACCGACAAACTGCTGGCGCTCCGACACCGAGCTGCCGTGCAGATAATTCTGATACTCGTCATGCACATGCCGGCGCAGAAAACCTTCGGTGTAACCGCGCTGGGCCAGTGACTCCAGATCCGTCATCAAGCTGCGATCGAACTCGCGCCCGGCCACCGCATCATCAATCGCCCGTCGATACACCTGCGTGGTGCGCGCGCAATAGAAGTGCGATTTCGTCCGACCTTCGATTTTCAGCGAATGCACGCCCATGCGCGTCAACCGCTCGACATGCTGCACCGCGCGCAGATCTTGGCGTTCATGATGTACGTGCCGTGCTCATCCTCGAACGCCGGCATCAATTCATCCGGGCGATTGGCCTCCTGCAATAGAAATACCTGATCGGTAGGCGCGCCCATACCGAGGGTGGGCTCGGGCTCAAAGGTCTGCACGATCTCGCCGAGCTGATTTTCCGTGGCTTGCTGCGCCGAGTATTTCCAGCGGCAGGCGTTTGTGCAGGAACCCTGATTGGCGTCGCGCTTATTCATATAGCCCGACAACAGACAGCGCCCGGAATAAGCCATGCACAACGCGCCGTGGACGAAAACCTCCAGCTCCATGTCCGGCACCTGCTCGCGAATCTCGCCGATCTCTTCCAGCGACAATTCCCGCGACAGAATGATCCGGCTCAACCCCTGTTGCTGCCAGAACTCCACGCTCGCCCAGTTCACCGTGTTGGCCTGCACCGACAGGTGAATCGGCATCTGCGGGAAATGCCGACGCACCAGCATGATCAGCCCCGGGTCGGACATGATCAGCGCATCCGGCGCCATCTCGATCACCGGCGCCAGATCCTTGAGGAAGGTTTTCAGTTTGGCGTTGTGCGGCGCGATGTTGACCACCACATAGAAGCGTTTGCCCTGCGCTTGCGCTTCGCGAATGCCCAGCGCCAGATTGGCGTGATCGAACTCGTTGTTGCGCACGCGCAGGCTGTAACGCGGCTGGCCGGCATACACCGCATCGGCACCGTAGGCGAAGGCGTAACGCATGTTTTTCAGGGTGCCGGCGGGAGCCAGCAACTCGGGCGCGGCGAGGGACAGGGTAGGCGTCATGGCAAGGTCGGTCGCAAAAGCCCGGCAGGGTAGTGCAGACGTCGGTGCGGGTTATTGATCTGCGTCTACATTTGCGCGGCCGACGGCTCCGGCCAATCCCCAACTATGCTCAATAAATAAAGATGGCACTCGCGCGCGCGCCGGCTGACTAAGCATCGGGGCGTGCATGGCGCCTGACTGACATGGATCGGACATGAACGCAAAAAGTCTTCAATTCAAATCACTGACAGTGCTGCTGCTGTTGGTCACCGTGGCCTTTATCTGGATTCTGTTGCCGTTCTACGGCGCGGTGTTCTGGGCGGTGATTCTCGGGATTCTGTTTGCGCCGATGCAGCGCCGCATACAGGCAAAATTCGGCTGGCAGCGCAACTTCACGTCGCTGTGTACGCTGAGTATCTGTCTGGTGATCGCAATTTTGCCGGTGATCATTCTCAGCGTGTTGCTGGTGCAGGAAGGCGCGACGGTCTACAAAAACATCGAAAGTGGCGAGTTGGATATCGCGGCGTATCTGGCGCAGTTCAAGCACAGTCTGCCGCCGTACTTTCAACATTTGCTTGATCGCTTCGGCATGGGCGAGCTCAACGGTTTGCGCGAGAAAATCGTCAAAGCGGCGATGCAGGGCAGCCAGGTACTGGCCAGTCAGGCCTTCAGTTTTGGCCAGGGCACGTTCGAGTTCGTGGTGAGTTTTTTCATCATGCTGTACTTGCTGTTCTTTTTCCTGCGTGACGGTGCCGAACTGGTGCGCAAAGTGCGCATCGCCGTGCCGCTGGAGGAAAACCACAAACGTCGCTTGCAGCTGAAATTCAACCGCGTGGTGCGGGCGACGGTGAAGGGCAACCTGGTGGTGGCGATCACGCAGGGCGCGTTGGGCGGGGCGATTTTCTGGTTTCTCGATATCCCCAGCGCGTTGCTATGGGCGGTGTTGATGGCGTTTCTGTCGCTGTTGCCGGCGGTGGGCGCGGGGATTGTCTGGGCGCCAGTGGCGGTGTACTTCCTGCTCAGCGGGATGATCTGGCAAGGCGTAGTGCTGGGGTTGTTCGGGGTGTTTGTGATCGGTCTGGTGGATAACGTGTTGCGACCGATTCTGGTCGGCAAGGACACACGCATGCCCGATTACATGATTCTGATCTCGACCCTTGGCGGTCTGGCCGTGTTTGGCCTCAATGGTTTCGTGATTGGTCCGTTGATCGCTGCGCTGTTCATGTCGAGCTGGGCGCTGTTCATTGAGACCAAGCCGAAAGTTCAGCTGCCTTAAGCGTGGAACGGCGCGCTGGCGATTTTCTCTGCCTGCGCCTGAGCGGCTGGCAATGAAGCGAGCGGGCCGCTGATCGGTTCGCCGTTGCGCATCAGGTACCAGCAGGCAAGCAAACCCGACGCTCTGAGCGAGGCGGGAACGGCGCTGCCGATAACGGACATGATTTGAACCTGAGCCATGACAAGTACCTCCAGTGATCTATGGAGCTACCTTAGGGACTCGACGGTTTAACGGACAATCAACGTTTTCGATAGTGGTCATTGACGCCAATGAGGTTTGGCGTCAGTCCACCACTTGATCGAGCATGTGCATGACTTCGCGCTCGTTGAGCAGGCCCTTGTGCACCAGATTCTCTGCCAGTAACGAGAGAAACTTGGCGCAGCGGTGACCTTCCAGGTGCTTGAGTTCGGTGAGGGTGTTGTACACCTTGCCCGAGGTGCATAAACCGACAATGCGGTGCGGGTTCTGTGTTGGCATGGCTCGTCCTTGTTTTTATCAACCTGTTGTTTACGGACGGATTCAGCTTGCGGTTCCGTCATGACAAAAAGATGACCGTTGTGTGTTCAGCTTCAACGATTCCTGATTGATCATGACGACTTTAGCCTTTGAAACTGTCCTCACAGCGACCTTGACGAGATTTTTTCAGACCATGGCCGACAAACGGTCAAAAAAAAGCCCCGCTTGAATAGCGGGGCTCTGGTTTACCAGCGACCGTAATGCGGAGGATACGGACGACCGTAATAACCGCGTGGTGGCCCGTAATACACCGGGGCCGGCACGTAAACCGGTTGTTGCACATAAACCGGCGCCGGTTGGTAGTAGACCGGTGGCGGCGGTTGTTGCACATACACCGGAGGCGGTGCGGCATACACCGGCGCTTGCTGCACGTACACCGGACGGTTCTGGTTGATAAGCGCCGAGCCAATGATGGCCGAGCCAACGATTGCGCCAAACACCGCAGGGCCTTGCCAGTAATTGCCACCGTGGGCTTGCGCTTGCCCCGTAACAGCAAAAGCACCGATCAACAGGGCCACTATGGGGAGTTTACGAATCATGATAATTCCTCGGTTCTTCGACCCGCCGTCCAGGCCTGCAATAGGCTCATGAACGTCACGGGGATACTTCTAAGACAGCGAAATTCTGAAATTCAGCACAGCCGCCAGGTAAATTTTGTGTAAGGTCTGTACCGGTTTCTTTACCGGGCATTCGACCCTTGTGGCGAAGCCTGTGCAGACACGGCGATATGATCGAACAGACCCGATGGAATGGCTAATCCCGTCCATCCGAAAGTGCGTTTAGAAGGAGAAGTTTCATGCAGATGAACCCGAACAAAGACACCCAACTGTGCATGTCCCTGTCCGGGCGCCCCGGCAACTTCGGTCTGCGGTTTCACAACCACTTGTATGAGCAGTTAGGCCTGAATTTCTATTACAAGGCGTTCAGCAGCCAGGATCTGACCGGCGCTGTCGGCGGCATTCGTGCCTTGGGCATCCGTGGTTGCGGCGTGTCAATGCCGTTCAAGGAAGCCTGCATTGCGCTGGTCGATGAGCTGGATGCGTCGGCGGCGGCGATTCAGTCGATCAACACCATCGTCAACACCGCCGGGCATCTCAAGGCTTACAACACCGATTACATCGCCGTGGCGCAATTGCTGGAAACCCACGCCGTGCCGAAAGAATCGACATTCGTCCTGCGTGGCAGCGGCGGCATGGCCAAAGCGGTGGCCAGTGCCCTGCGCGATGGTGGATACAAAAACGGTCTGATCGTGGCCCGCAATGAACGCGCCGGACGTGCACTGGCGGACTCGCTCGGTTATCGCTGGCAGGCAGAATTGGGCGATGAACGGCCTCAGATGCTGATCAACGTGACGCCGGTGGGCATGGACGGCGGGCCGGAGGCGGGGCAACTGGCGTTTGATGCTGAGGTGATCAAAGCGGCGCAGACGGTGTTTGATGTGGTGGCGATTCCGTCGGAGACGCCGTTGATCGTGCATGGTCGCGCGGAGGGCAAGCGGGTGATTACCGGGTTGGAAGTGATCGCGATTCAGGCGCTGGAGCAGTTTGTACTGTACACCGGGGTGCGGCCGAATGAAGAGCAGTTTGCGGCGGCGGTGGCGTTTGCGCGTAGCTGACCGGGTTTGATAGTGGCTGGGCGGGCCTCTTCGCGAGCAAGCCCGCTCCCACAGTTGATTCTCGTCATGCCGGGATCCTGTGTTCACTGAAGATCCCCTGTGGGAGCGGGCTTGCTCGCGAATGCCGCGACGCGGTGTCAGCTCCTGTTTGCCTATACTCCCTCCTCAGCAAACACAGATAAAAACCATGACCGAGGCCCCCATGCATCCGCTCATCCTCAACCTGCATCAGGTCGAACTCGAACCCTTGCCCGAAGCCCTCGCCCCTGAAGGCGAAACCGCTAGCCGCTATCAGCAACGCATGGCGCGGGTCGGTCAGCAGCTTGGCTCACAGAAACTCGGCTATCGCCTCTACGCCTTGCCACCCGGCATGCGCGGCAGTCCGTTTCACAGCCATCGGGTCAACGAGGAAATGTTCTACGTGGTGGCCGGGGAGGGCGAGGTGCGCCTTGGTGCCGAGCGCTTTCCGATTCGCCAGGGTGATGTGATTGCCTGTCCACCGGGTGGGCCGGAGAAGGCGCATCAGATCATCAATACCAGTCAGGCTGAATTGCGTTATCTGGCGGTGAGCACCCAGCAGCAGCCGGAGATCTGTGAGTACCCTGATTCGAATAAATACGCGGTGATGGATAACTTCACGGTCGATGCCGAGGGCAATGCCTCAGGTTTCGTCGCCGTGGCGCGGCAGGCGGATGGCGTGGATTACTGGGACGGCGAATAGCCCACAGATCCTGAATTGGATGACTAATCCTCTGTGGGAGCGGGCTTGCTCGCGAATGCGGTGGATCAGTCAAATCACCTTTGAATGACACACCGCATT
>NZ_CACSJY010000104.1:0-8133 GCF_902706155.1 Pseudomonas sp. 18058 | reverse complement strand
CGCGAAGGCGGTGTGTCAGTCAATATTCATCTATCTGACACACCGCCTTCGCGAGCAAGCCCGCTCCCACAATTTGGATCTTCAGCGGTCTTACGGTTTTACCAGGCGCGCATCCAGGCTGTTCTGCGCCAGGCGCTTGGCCTGATCCTGGGTCATGCCCAAATGCTCATGCAGCGCGTAGAAGTTCTCGGTCACGTAACCACCGAAATACGCCGGGTCATCGGAGTTCACCGTGACCTTCACGCCACGCTCGAGCATGTCGAGAATGTTGTGCTGCGACATGTGATCAAACACGCAAAGCTTGGTGTTCGACAACGGGCACACGGTCAGCGGGATCTGCTCGTCGATGATCCGCTGCATCAGGCGCTCGTCTTCGATGGCGCGTACGCCATGGTCGATGCGCTGAATTTTCAGCAGGTCGATGGCTTCCCAGATGTACTCCGGCGGGCCTTCTTCGCCAGCGTGGGCAACGGTCAGGAAGCCTTCGTGACGGGCACGATCGAACACGCGCTGAAACTTGCTCGGCGGGTGGCCCATTTCGGAGCTGTCGAGGCCGACAGCGACAAACGCATCACGGAACGGCAGCGCCTGATCGAGGGTTTTCTCGGCTTCTTCTTCGCTCAGGTGACGCAGGAAACTGAGGATCAAACCGCTGGTGATGCCCAGTTGCTGCTCGCCATCCTTCAGCGCCGCGGCGATGCCGTTGAGCACCACCTCGAATGGAATGCCCCGGTCGGTGTGAGTCTGCGGGTCGAAGAACGGTTCGGTGTGAATCACGTTCTGTGCTTTGCAGCGCAGCAGGTACGCCCAGGTCAGGTCGTAGAAATCCTGCGAAGTGCGCAGCACGTCGGCGCCCTGGTAATAGAGGTCGAGGAATTCCTGCAGATTGTTGAAGGCATAAGCCTTGCGCAGGGTTTCCACGTCGTTCCACGGCAGGGCGATCTTGTTGCGCTCGGCCAGGGCGAACAGCAGCTCGGGCTCCAGCGAGCCTTCCAGGTGCAGGTGCAGTTCAGCCTTGGGCAAGGCGTTGAGCCAGTCGTACATATTCTTTTCTCATCAGGTGCAATGACGGCATTCTACAGATGCTCGCCGAAACAATTGGCAAAACCTGACCAAGCGATCCATCAAACGGCTTCCTGCTCGCGGCGATAAGCGTAGGTATCGGCGAAGCGCGACAGGAGGAATTCGGCGCAAGTGGTCGTCGGATATTTCGCTGGATGCTGTGCGTCCTGACAACCGGGCAGGCATTCGATTCGCGTGTCCGGGTGCGGCTCGGCAAAGAACGGCATCGAATAGCGATCCACCCCGAGCGGGCTGATCACCCGGTGCGGGGTAGAGCGATAACGATCGTTGCTCCAGCGCGCCATCATGTCGCCGAGGTTGACCACGAAGGTGCCGTCGATGGGCGGCGCGTCGATCCATTCGCCTTTGACATTCTTCACTTGCAAGCCACCGGCGCCGTCCTGATAGAGCAGGGTGATGCAGCCGTAATCGGTATGTGCGCCGGCGCCTTGCTGCTCGGCGGAACTGGCGGTGTGACGCGGTGGGTAATGGATCATGCGCAGGACGCTGACCGGATCAGCGAAGCGGCTGTCGAAGAAGTCGCGTTCGATGTCGAGGGCGAGGGTCATCGCGCGCAGCAGGGTTTGCGCGAGGGCTTGCATGTCGAGGTAGTGCTGCTCCATCAATTCAGCCCATCCGGGTTGAGTTGGATGGCGGTTGGGGCCGCGCAGCGGTTTTTCGGCGAGCACTTCGGGATGGTTGGCCGGCAAGTGCAGGCCCATGTCGAAGGTTTCTTTGAGGTCGCTGGGTTTGCTCGGGTCGAGTTGCTCAGTGGCGATGGCGCCGTAACCGCGATGGTGGCGGGTCTGGGTGATGTCGATCTTGAGTTTTTCTGCGGTAGGCAGGGCGAAGAAACGCTGAGTCTGATCAAGCACCGTGTCGATGCGTTGCGCTGAAATCGGATGGCCCTTGATGTAGAAAAAGCCCCATTCGCGGCAGGCCAGGTCGATCTGCTCGGCCACCGCAGGCCAGGCGTTTTCGTCGTCGGAATAGAGCGGGCTGATGTCGATGATCGGAAGCTGATCCATACACAATCCTTGAAAAGTACGGGAGATCGTTCCCACGCTCCGCGTGGGAATGCCTCAATGGACGCTCTGCGTCTGTTTTTGGCAGGGACGCGGAGCGTCCCGGGCGGCATTCCCACGCAGAGCGTGGGAACGATCTGGGTCAGGTGGGTTACTTCGGCATCTCGGCCTTCATGCCTTCAACGTAGTAGTTCATCGACGCCAGCTCCGCATTGGTCGCGCTCACACCCGCAGGGATTTTCTCCACGCCGGCCTGATCCTTGATTGGCCCGGTAAACGGCTGGAACGCACCGCTCTTGATGTCAGCAATGATCTGCTCGGCCTCGGCTTTCACCGGTGCCGGCACCAGATCGCTGATCGGCAGTTCAATCGTGCCTTCCTTCAAACCGCCCCAGTAATCCTGCGACTTCCAGGTGTGATCCATCACGCTTTGCGTCGCCTGAATATAGTGCGGCGCCCAGTCGTTGACGATCGAGGTCAGCACCGCTTTCGGGCCGAAGTGCGCCATGTCCGAGGCGTAACCCACCGCATACACGCCACGACGTTCGGCGGCTTGAATCGGCGCCGGGCTGTCGGTGTGCTGGAACACTACATCGACGCCCTGATCGATCAGCGCGTTGGCTGCGTCGGCCTCTTTGCCCGGATCGAACCACGAGTTGACCCACACCACTTTGATCTCGGTGCCCGGGTTGTATTTGTTCAGCGCCAGTTGAATCGAGTTGATGTCGCGGATCACTTCGGGGATCGGGAACGAAGCGACGTAACCGATTTTTTTGGTCTTGGTCATCTTCGCCGCGAGGAAGCCGCCGACGTAGCGACCTTCGTAGGTGCGCGCCAGATAGGTGCCGAGGTTTTTGTCCTGTTTGTAACCGGTGGCGTGTTCGAAGGTCACCTTGGGAAACTGCTTGGCGACTTTCAGCGTCGGGTTCATGTAGCCGAACGAGGTGGTGAAGATCAGATCGTATTTGTCCTTGGCCATGTTGCGGATCACCCGCTCGGCGTCGGCGCCTTCGGCGACGTTTTCCACATAGTTAGTGGTGATCTGATTGCCGAATTTCTCGGCGAGTGCCTTGCGCCCCTGCTCATGCTGATACGTCCAGCCGTGGTCACCGATCGGGCCGATGTAAACGAAACCGACCTTGAGCGGATCGGCAGCGCTGGCGCTCAGGCTGATCCCCAGACCGAGGGCGGCGCACAGCAGTTTGTGCAGCGGACGTATTTGCATGAATTCGAACTCCATTTTGTTGTGTGTGGTCAGGGCCAATGCAAATTGCTGACCAACAGGACAACAAACAAAAAAGATCGCAGCCTTCGGCAGCTCCTACATGGGAATGCGCAACCTGTAGGAGCTGCCGAAGGCTGCGATCTTTTCAGCGCCAGAACCAACGCAGTGCAAGTCCGCGAGTTCACGCCATCGCTTGGTGCGCTAATGTGTAACGAAACGTTAGCGCCGCTCCGCAGTCAGTAGCTCATTCGCACTCTTCGGTAAAAGGCCCGTCCATGCTCACCATCCTCAAGCAAGAAAGTTTTCTGCTACTGGCCGTCATTGCCGCGTGCGTCGCTTATCCGTTGGAACACTGGATGTTGCACAGCGGCCAGATCGTCGCGCTGACTGCCGGCCTGGTACTGATCGCCTTCATCGTCGCCGCCTCGATGCGCGTCGCCCATCACGCCGAATTGCTCGCGGAAAAGGTCGGCGACCCTTACGGCACGATGATCCTCACACTCGCGGCCGTGCTGGTCGAAGTGGTGATTCTGGCGATCATGATGAGCAACGAAGCGTCGCCCACACTGGTGCGCGACACGATCTATTCGGCGGTGATGCTCGACATCAACGGCATCCTCGGCCTCGCCGCGCTGATGGGCGGGATCAAACACGGCGAACAGTCCTACAACGACGATTCCGCGCGCAGCTACAGCGTGATGATCCTCACCGCCATGGGCGTGTCGATGGTGGTGCCGGAGTTTATTCCTGAGGCCAACTGGAAGATTTATTCGGCGTTCACCATCGGTGCGATGGTGGTGCTTTACGCGCTGTTTCTGCGCATGCAGGTCGGCCCGCACAGTTACTTTTTCAGCTACAGCTATCCGGATAAACGCCGCAAGAAAGAACCACAGGACGCGCAGGTGAAAGCACCGAGCATCGGCCTGTCGATCGGCATTCTGGTGTTTGGCATTGTGGTGATCGGCGCGTTGGCCGAGGTGATGTCGAAGACCCTCGATCTGGGCCTGGAAGGCACGGGCGCGCCGCCAGTGATCACGGCGATTCTGGTGGCGGCGATTTCTGCGGCACCGGAGATTTTGACCGCGTTGCGCGCGGCATTGGCCAACCGCATGCAGTCGGTGGTGAACATCGCGATGGGCGCGTCACTGTCGACGGTGATTCTGACGGTGCCGGTGATGGAAGCGATGGCGCTGTACACCGGCCAGCCATTTCAGATGGCGATGACGCCAGTGCAGACGGTGATGATTTTCCTGACGTTGATCGTCAGCGCGATCAACCTCAATGACGGCGAAACCAATGCCATCGAAGGCATGACGCACTTCGTGCTGTTCGCGACGTTCATCATGTTGTCCCTGCTCGGCCTTTGATATTGATCGTTCCCACGCTCCGCGTGGGAATGCCGCCATGGACGCTCTGCGTCCGCTGCTGGGACGCAGAGCGTCCCGTGATGCATTCCCCACGCAGAGCGTGGGAACGATCATATGGGGAGGGGGATCAGGTACCGGCGATCAGTTGGCGTGCCGCCTGGCTGTGATCGGCGATCAGGCCTTTCAAGTCGAGGCCTTCAACCTGCCTATCCACCACGCGCCACTTGCCGCCAATCATCACCCGATCCGCACGATCGGCGCCGCACAACAGCAGCGCCGAAATCGGATCATGGCTGCCGGAGAAGCGCAGCTCATCGAGCTTGAACAACGCCAGATCCGCCTGCTTGCCCACGGCAATCTCACCAATGTCGGTACGGCCCAACAAGCTCGCCGAACCCTTGGTCGCCCAGCCCAGCACGCGTTCCGGGGTGATCTTCTCGGCGCCGTAACGCAGACGCTGGATGTACAGCGCCTGACGCGCTTCCAGAATCATGTTCGACGCATCGTTAGACGCCGAACCGTCAACACCCAAACCAAACAACGCACCGGCGTCAGTCAGATCGATACTCGGGCAAATGCCGGAAGCCAGACGCATGTTCGAACTCGGGCAATGGCAGATACCGGTACCAGCCTCGCCGAGACGCGCGATTTCGTCCGGGTTGAAGTGAATACCGTGCGCCAGCCAGGTGCGCGGGCCGAGCCAGCCGACGCTGTCGAGATAATCGACGGTGCGCAGGCCGAAACGCTGCAGGCAGAAATCTTCTTCATCGAGGGTTTCGGCCAAGTGCGTGTGCAGACGCACGTCGAGCTTGTTCGCCAGATCAGCACTGGCCGACATGATTTCCGGGGTCACCGAGAACGGCGAGCACGGCGCCAGCGCGATCTGGATCTGCGCGCCATCGCCGCGTTCGTGGTACTCGTGAATCAGGCGCTGACTGTCGTCGAGAATCACCTGACCTTCCTGCACGGTCTGTTGTGGTGGCAGGCCGCCGTCCTTCTCGCCGAGGCTCATCGAACCGCGAGTGAGCATGGCGCGCATGCCCAGTTCACGCACGGTTTCGACTTGCACGTCGATGGCGTTTTCCAGACCGTCCGGGAACAGGTAGTGATGGTCGGCAGCGGTGGTGCAGCCGGACAGCAGCAGCTCGGCCAACGCGACTTTGGTGGCGAGGGCGAGTTTCTCAGGTGTCAGACGCGCCCACACCGGGTACAGGGTTTTCAGCCACGGGAACAACGGCTGATTGACCACCGGCGCCCAGGCGCGAGTCAGGGTTTGATAGAAATGGTGGTGAGTGTTGATCAGGCCCGGCAGGATCACATGCTCGCGAGCATCAAAGACTTCATTGCACGGCGCCGACGGCTGTTGGCCGGCAGCCAGCACTTCGACGATGACACCGTCTTGCACGACTAAACCGCCACGGGCATCGAGCTCGTTGGAGGTGAAAATAGCGAGGGGATTTTTTAACCAGGTACGGGTCGCGGGCATGTTGCCGGCTCCTCTGAAAATTGGGTTCAGGGTTGCCAGCTCAGTGATGCCCTGTCTGCTGATCCAGGGTCGCCGCGGGGACGAGGTGCGCAGTTTCAAACAAATTGTTGCATCGAGCAAGCCCAACCCGACCAGTCACCACACAACCAAAATACACAAACCAATGGCGATGTGATCCGACAACGCCCATTCCAACAAATACGCAACCCTGTAGGAGCTGCCGAAGGCTGCGATCTTTTGATCTTGTTTTTTACAATCAAAAGATCGCAGCCTTCGGCAGCTCCTACAGGGGATCATCAATTACCAGGGAATGGTTTCACCCTTGTAATTGATGAAGTGATGCCCGCCCTTGCCGGTGTACGCATTCACCTGATCAACCAACCCACGAGTGCTGGTTTCCACATCCAGATCCGCGCCTTCGCCACCCATGTCTGTCTTCACCCAACCCGGATGCAGCGACAACACGGTCATCTTCTGCTCGCCCAATTGCGTGATAAAACTGTTGGTCATCGAATTCAGCGCAGCCTTGCTGGCCTTGTACAGCGCCAGTTCCGGGGCGTCCGGCACGGTCACGCTGCCCAGCCCGGAACTCATGAACGCCAGCACACCGCTGCCGTCACGAATCTGCCCGACAAAACGCTGGGCCAGATTGATCGGCGCCACCGCATTGGTGAAAAACAGCTGACCGACTTCGGCCAATGTCGCGCCGCCCGGGGTCTGATCGGCCGGGCCTTTGACCCCGGCGTTGACGAACAGCAGATCAAAGGTTTCGCCCTTGAGTTGCTGACTCAATGCGATCACCGCTTGCTGATCGTCCATGTCGAGCTTCTCGATCCGCACCTTGCCTAATGCTTGAAGCGCATCGGCATTGGCAGGATTGCGCACGGTGGCGGTGACTTGCCAGCCGTCGGCCAGCAGGGTTTTCACCAGACCGAGGCCAAGGCCCCGAGAGGCGCCAATGATCAGTGCGTTTTTTGCAGACATGAGGGGCTTCCTTGATGAATGAGGATCATGGATTCAATGGACAGGCCTGACCGAGCCGAAGTTGCAGCTCTTGCCGCAGCACGTCGAGTTCGCTCATGCGGGTTTCGATCAGTTGCAGTTTGTCGCGCAGAAGCTGCGCCACGGCGTTGTCTGGATCGGGTGCGTTCCACAACGCCGCGACACTGTCGCCGATCTCGCCGAGGGTAAATCCCAGACGCTGCGCGGTTTTGATATAGAGCACCAGTTGCACCATCTCGGGTGGATAGTCGCGGTAACCATTGGCACTGCGCTGCGCCGCAATCAACCCGCGCTGCTCGTAGAAACGCAGGGTGTCACGGCTGACGGCGCTGGCCTGGGCTAATTCACCGATGCGCATGGCAACTCTCAAAAGGGCTATTGACCCTGGAGCATACTCCAGGCTTTACCGTGCTTGCTCCCTGAATTTCTGGAGCATGGATGATGTGGACTTCAACGCAGTATCGCCACGTGGTGCGCGGCAGTGCCTGGTATGACTTGATCGTCACGGCAGCGTTTGCCACGCCGTGGAGTTTTGCGCTTGTGCATGAGTTGTTGAGTGCGCTGAATTTGCCCGGCGAATTGCCGGCGTTTCAACCTGTGCATATGTTGATGGCGAATCTGTTGGGGTCGGTGGTGTGTGTTTGGGCGGTGCTGCGGATTCGTGATCCGCAGGCGCTTTATGGACGGTATGACGCGGTGGCAAGATTTCTTTTTGCGGCTTGGCAAGCGTACGCATTGGCCCATGGCGCCAGTTCGATCCTGCTGGTTTTTCTGGTCTTCGAACTGGCGTGGGGCATTGCTCAGGTGTTGCCTGTCAGGGCCTCATCGCTGGCAAGCCAGCTTGTATGGTAGGACTCGAAGGGGTGGGTGGGACCAAAAGCCAGCTTCTGACTGTTAGCCCAGTACAGACTGTGGGAGACATCGGCCCCACCCCTTCCACCAAAGCGCCGATAAAGAATGCTTCGT
>NZ_CACSJY010000103.1:0-8147 GCF_902706155.1 Pseudomonas sp. 18058 | reverse complement strand
GATCTTTTGATCTTAAAAACCCAGGTCAAAAGATCGCAGCGTGCCGCAGCTCCTACAGGGGGAGAGGGTGGTTTCAGGTGAGGCTGTTTTGCAGGTGGCTGCGCAGTGCTTGTAGCTCTGCTTGCAGGTTTTGCAGGCGTTCGATGGAGAAACCGCTGGCGCCGAGAATGCATTGCGGAACGGTTTGGGCGCTCTCTTTGAGCTCACGCCCCTTGGCGGTCAATTCGACAATCACAACGCGCTCATCCTCTCGGCTGCGCGTACGGCTCAACAACCCTTCAACCTCCAGCCGTTTAAGCAGCGGCGTCAGCGACCCCGGATCGGTGAGCAACTTTGTGCTGATTTCCCCGACCGTCAAACCATCCTTTTCCCACAACACCATCATCGCCAGGTACTGCGGATAGGTCAGCCCCAGCGCTTGCAACAAAGGTTTGTACACCTTGGTCATCATCAGCGAGGTGGAATGCAGGGCGAAGCAGGCCTGATTGTCGAGTAGCAGGTCGTCGCAGGTGTCGCGTTCGGAAGTCATGTCTACGCCTTGATCGTTGATGGTCATGAATCTAGCGCTCGAGTGTTTAATGCGCCAGATAATTTTCCATCGCTAGTGCCGGCCGAGATCCCGTTGCAGCGCCAGATCCCACGGCGGTATAGGGCTGAAGCGCGTTTTCAGGTATTCCAGAAGCAAGCGACTGCGCGCGTGGGTTTGTTGTTCCATGCGCAACGCGTAGATGCCGGTGGTTTCCGGTTTCGGCAGACCGTCGGCGCAAAACAGTGGCAATAATTCGCCGCGCAGCAAGTATTCACTGGCCAGCCACGTGGGCAGATGTGCAATGCCCAACCCGGCCAGCGCTCCGCACACCAAGGCTTCGGCATTATTGGCGCTCATGCGGATCCGCGCGGGCCGATGCAATTGCATCTGCCCGTCGTGCTCGAAACGCCAGGCGAACGGCGGGGCGAGGCCTTCCCAGTCGAGTCCGTCATGTTCGCTCAATTGCGCTGGAGCGCTCGGCACGCCCCGGCGCTTGAGATAGTCGGGACTCGCACAAGCGATGCGCACCATGCTCGCCAGCGGCGTGGCGACCAACCGGGTATCCGCCAGTTGCCCGGCGCGCAGCACCAGATCGACCTTGCCTAGATTGGAGCCGCCCATGTCGACAAAACTGTCGATCAGGTGCAACTGCACATCGAGCCCTGGGTACAACACCAGAAAGTCGGCAATCACTGGCGCCAGATGCCGTCGACCAAACGCCGCCGGCGCATCAATCCGAATCAAACCTTCCGGCGCGTTGCTCAAAGACACGGCTTCGGCGCGAGCCAGTTGCAGCTCGGCTACGATTCGACGTGCGCGTTCGGCGAACGCCAGCCCGGCCGGCGTGGCGAGTACCGCGTGAGTGCTACGGACAAACAACTGGCTGCCCACGGCGCTTTCCAGGCTGTCGATCCGTCGCGCAATGGCTGATGGCGTCAACGGATGACGACGCGAGACGGCAGAAAAACTGCCGCTCTCCAGCACATCCAGAAACAATCCGAGTTGGTCGGTGAGTTGATTGGGATTCATGGCGAACTCGATGCTTGTGCGAAATCGGCATAGCCATTGTGCGTTGCTGTGCGTTTCCCCGCCAGCCGCGACTGCGTAGGATGATTCGCCTGACGTAAGAGGAATTCGGCTGTGATGGAGTTTTTGTTGTACCTGTTATTCGGCGCCGCACTCGGCACCCTCGGTGGCATCTTCGGCATCGGTGGTGGTCTGATCGCGATTCCGCTGCTCGGAGTTTGGTTTGGCCTTGATCAACAGATCGCCCAAGGCACGGCGCTGGTGATGGTGGTGCCGAACGTGATGCTGGCGCTGTGGCGTTATCACCAGCGCAATCGCATTGAGTTGCGACACGCGTTGCCGCTGGCGGTGATGGGTTTCTGCTTTGCCTGGATCGGCTCGATTTGGGCTGTCGGTATCGACGCGCAAACCATGCGCATCGGCTTCGTCGCTTTTCTGGTGGTGTTGTCGGTTTACAACCTGTTGAAGATGTTCGGTCGCCAACCTGCCGCGACGTCGGAGATGCGCTATTCGTGGCCGTGGCTTGGCGTGCTCGGCGCGGCGTCTGGCACCATGGGCGGTTTGTTCGGGGTTGGCGGGGCGGTGGTGGCGACGCCAGTGTTGACCAGCCTGTTCGGCACCACCCAAGTGGTTGCTCAGGGCTTATCGCTGGCGCTGGCCTTGCCGAGCACCGGCGTGACGTTGGTGACGTACGCGGTGCATCACGAAGTGGACTGGATGATCGGCCTGCCGCTGGCCATCGGTGGTCTGGCCAGCATCAGTTGGGGTGTAAAAGTCGCCCACGCGATGCCGGAAAAACTCCTGCGTGGGCTGTTCTGCGGTTTTCTGGTGCTGTGTGCGGTAATGCTCGCGTTTAAAGTTTGAAGCCTTCGACGATGTGCTCGGCCAGGCACTCGGTGATCGGCGATGGATTGTTCAGGTTGCGCACCAGCATGATGCTGGCCTCCGGCAACAACGGCAGGTCTTGGTCGGCACCAAGAATGCGCATGTCCGGGGTGATCAGGCTTTCCAGTTGCGCGGTGATCGCCAGACCCGCGCTCACCACCGCCATCAGCGCCGACAAACTGGTGCTGTTGTAGGCGATGCGGTAATCGCGGCCCATCGCGTCCAGCGCATTGCACGCCCACAAGCGGCAGAAACAATCACTGTTGAACATCGCCAGTGGTAGCGGCGTTTGTTCGTGGGCGCTGAAGTTCTGCGCCTCGGCCCAGACAAAACGCTCCTTGCGCAGCAGTTGGCCGATCTCGTTGCCCGGCTCGCGGGTGACGATCGACAAGTCCAGGTCGGTGCGCTGCAACAGTTGCTTGGTCGACTCGCAATGCACTTCGATCTGGATCAGCGGATAGAACTGGGCGAATCGCGACAGAATCCCCGGCAGAAAACGCATCACGTAATCATCCGGCGTACCGATGCGCACGGTGCCGACCATGTGCGGCTCGCGCAGCGTGTTGAAGACTTCACTGTGAAGTTTAAGAATGCGCCGCGCATAACCGAGCAGCACCTGGCCCTCAGCCGTGAGGCGCACCTGACGTCCATCACGCTCGAACAATTGGCGCTGCAACACGTCTTCTTCCAGACGCTTCATCTGCATGCTCACCGCCGATTGCGTGCGGTTGACCATTTCGCCGGCGCGGGTGAAACCGCCCTGATCGGCAATCGCGACGAAGGTACGCAACACATCGGTATCGATACTGGGGTAGGCGGACAATTGATGAATCTCCGTGATGCATGCCATCAGAAACATTCGTTGGATTGATCTTATCGCCAGGCAGAGACTTGAGCCATCCACAACGGAGGGCAACACGATGAAAGGTCAAAGAGAGTTTGCAGGCGAAGAAAAATTCAGCGGTCACATCGTTTCCGATCTGCTGCACAAGTTTAGCCGCTGGTACGATTTGCACCGTGAACGTGAGTTGCTCGCCAGTCTGAGCGACGAAGCGTTGAAGGACATCGGGGTTAGTCGTGCCGACGTCGAACACGAAACCGTGCGGCCATTCTGGGACGACCCGATGCATAAATGATGAGGGCGCCGCTACACAAACCACTTTCAGGTGAGGTAGGTTGCGAGCAGACAAGGAGATGCTCATGCCCGCGACACTGTCCTTTTCCCTCAAACAGGCGCGACGACTGGCGCTGGCTGCCCAAGGGTTCAACGGGCGCCAGCCGCCGACCGTCAAAGCCGCTCACGTCAACCGGCTGATCGAACGGCTGGGCCTGCTGCAAATCGACTCCGTCAACGCCGTGGTGCGCTCGCACTACCTGCCGCTGTTTTCCCGTCTCGGTTCCTATTCTTCTGACTTGCTCGACCAGGCTGCCTGGAGTTCGGGGCGACGTCGCACGTTGTTTGAATATTGGGGCCATGAAGCATCGTTACTGCCGCTGTCGATGTATCCGTTGATGGCTTGGCGCATGCAGCGAGCGCGGCGCGGCGAGGATATTTATCAGCAACTGGCGAAGTTTGGTCGCGAGCAGCAGGACGTGGTGCGTCGCGTATTGAGTTCGGTGCAAGAGCAGGGCGCGGTGGGCGCCGGCAGTCTGTCGACCCGCGAAGACAAGGCCGGGCCATGGTGGGACTGGAGCGCGGAAAAGCATGCGCTGGAGTGGTTGTTTGCCGCTGGCGAAGTGACGGTGGCGGGACGGCGTGGTTTTGAGCGTTTGTATGATTTACCGGAGCGGGTAATTCCTTCTTCGATCTTGCAGCAGGCATTGCCGGATGAAGCCGAGGCGCAACGGGGATTGCTGTTGCATGCGGTGCAGGCGATGGGTGTCGGCACTGAGAAAGACCTGCGTGATTACTTCCGCTTGAACCCGGCGGATGCGCGGCCGCGACTGGCGGAACTGGTCGAGGCGGGGCAATTGCAGATGTGCGAAGTGGCCGGTTGGCGGCAGATCGCTTATTGCCTGCCGGAGCCGAAAATCCTGCGCAAAGTGACGGCGAGTGCGCTGTTGTCGCCATTCGATTCATTGATCTGGGAGCGCAGCCGCACCGAGCGGTTGTTCGATTTCCGCTATCGGCTGGAGATTTACACGCCGCAGGACAAGCGGGTTTACGGCTATTACGTGTTGCCGTTTTTGCACAATGAACGGATTGCCGCGCGGGTTGATTTACGCGCTGAGCGCGCGGCGGGGCGGTTGGCGGTGCATGCGGTGCATGAGGAGGAGCCGGGGCTGGATGAGCAGGGGATGTTGGCGCTGGCGATGAATTTGCGGCGAATGGCGGATTGGCTGGGGCTGGAGCGGGTGCAGCTCAATTGTCAGCGCGAGAGTGCGCTGCGGTTGCGGGTGGCATTGGCGAAGATAGGCGTTGATTGAGCTGGCCCTTTCGCGAGCAAGCCCGCTCCCTCATTTTGAAATGCATTCCAAATGTGGGAGCGGGCTTGCTCGCGAAGAGGCCCGTTCAAGCGATAAAGATCTCGAACCTTAGCGGCGAACCTGCTTGAGGGTTTCAGCGATGAGGAATGCCAACTCCAGCGACTGATCGGCATTCATCCGCGGATCACAATGCGTGTGATAGCGATCCGACAAGCCGTCTTCCGTAATCGGCCGCGCTCCACCGATGCACTCGGTGACGTTCTGCCCGGTCATCTCGATATGAATCCCGCCGGCATAAGTGCCTTCCGCTTCGTGCACCTGGAAGAATTGCTTCACCTCGCCAAGGATCTGCGCGAAGTCGCGGGTCTTGTAGCCGCTGCTGGCCTTGATGGTGTTGCCGTGCATCGGGTCGGAGCTCCACAGCACCTGCTTGCCTTCACGCTGCACCGCGCGGATCAGCGCCGGCAGGTGATCGCCGACCTTGTTCGCGCCCATCCGCGCGATCAGGTTGAGGCGACCCGGATCGTTGTCCGGGTTGAGCACGTCGATCAGGCGAATCAGATCATCCGGGTTCATGCTCGGGCCGACTTTCACGCCGATCGGGTTGTTCACCCCGCGCAGAAATTCGACGTGAGCGCCGTCGAGCTGACGGGTACGGTCGCCGATCCACAGCATGTGCGCCGAGCAATCGTAGTAATCGTTGGTCAGGCTGTCGCGGCGCACGAAGGCTTCTTCGTAGTTCAGCAGCAGCGCTTCGTGGGCGGTGAAGAAACTGGTTTCGCGCAGTTGCGGCGAGCTGTCCATGCCGCAGGCGCGCATGAACGCCAGGGTTTCATCGATGCGGTCGGCGAGGTGGCTGTACTTCTCCGCCAGCGCCGAGTTGGCGATGAAATCGAGGTTCCACTTGTGCACTTGGTGCAGGTCGGCAAAACCGCCCTGAGCGAAGGCGCGCAACAGGTTCAGCGTCGCGGTGGACTGGTGATAAGACTGCAGCAGACGCTCCGGATCCGGTACGCGGCTTTTCTCATCGAAACCGATGCCGTTGACGATGTCGCCGCGATAAGCCGGCAGCGTCACACCATCGATGGTCTCGTCGTTGGCCGAACGCGGCTTGGCGAACTGACCGGCCATGCGCCCGACCTTGACCACCGGGCAACCGGCGGCGAAGGTCATGACGATTGCCATTTGCAGCAACACTTTAAAGGTGTCGCGAATCTTTGCCGCGGAGAATTCGGCGAAGCTTTCTGCGCAATCACCACCCTGGAGCAAAAACGCCCGGCCCTGAGTTACTTCGGCAAACTGTCGACGCAGCTCGCGTGCCTCGCCGGCAAACACCAGCGGCGGATAACTGGCCAGGGTTTGCTCGACCTGGCGCAGGTGCGCGGCGTCGGGGTATTGGGGTTGTTGCTGGATCGGCAGGGCGCGCCAGCTGTCAGGGCTCCACGGTTGGCTCATCACGGTCTCTAAGGTTCTACGCACGGACGGCCATGTTAGCAGCAATTAGTGCGTGACCTGCTCCCGCCCCTTCGCCGACAATCGCCGCTTTGCCACGGCGCCACAGCGGTGCCATCGCGTCACCGCGCCCGGTGACCATCAGGAGACGAAATGACTGAGGAGCGCGTCGAGCATCTGCTCGCCGAAGTACAGGATGAGTTCGGCGTGATTCGCGTGCTGGAAGTGGCCGATTACCGCTTTCTCGAATTCGGCGATGCGATCGAGCAGAGCTGCGTGTTCACCGCTGACCCGAGCTGGCTGGAGTACGACTACACCCGCGCGATGCTGATCGGCGCGTTGTGCCATGAGCAACCGGACAGCGCGCTGTTTCTCGGGTTGGGTGCGGGGACATTGACCCAGGCCTGCCTCAAGTTTCTGCCACTGGAAGATGTTGAAGCCATCGAGTTGCGCCCGGACGTGCCGCGTCTGGCGATCGAATACCTGGGACTGGACGACGATCCGCGTCTGTACATTCGTGTCGGCGATGCGCTGGAGTTGTTGCCGACGGCGGAGCCAGCGGATTTGATTTTCGTCGACCTCTACACCGACGTCGGCCCGGGTGTCGGGCATCTGGCCTGGGGTTTTCTCGGTGACTGCCAGAAGCGTTTGAATCCGGGCGGCTGGCTGGTGATCAATCAGTGGGCCACCGATGATGGCCAGCCATTGGGCGCGGCGCTGTTGCGCGGGCTCTATCACCGGCATTACTGGGAGCTGCCGGTGAAGGAGGGCAATGTGATTTTGCTGGTACCGGCGGATCTCGATCAGGAACTGGACATGCAGGCGTTGACTGCGCGGGCCGAAGCGCTGGCGCCGCGGTTGGGGTATTCGTTGCAGTCGTTGATCAACGCGATTCGCCCCGCGACCTGAGTTGCCAGTGCTGGCCCCTTCGCGAGCAAGCCCGCTCCCACATTTGCAATGCGTTCCCCCTGTGGGAGCGGGCTTGCTCGCGAAGACGGCCTCAAAACCACCACAGCTTCAGATCCCTTTGAATATTCCGGGCCGCCGCTCCACCAGCGACCGCACGCCTTCCTTGGCATCCTCACTCGCCAACAACTTCTTCACCAACGCCGGCAAGCCCTGCGTCGCCGCAGTCTCACCCTCATACCGCGCCTGCCGCGCCGACATCAACGTCGCCTGCACCCCCAACGGCGCCTGTCGCGCGATCCGCTCCGCCAATTCCATCGCCCGTGGCAACAAATCCTCACTGGCCATCACTTCCTGCACCAACCCCAAGCGCAACGCATCGTGCGCATCAAACTCATCCCCGGTTAGCAGCCAGCGCATCGCATTGCCCCAGCCGGCAATCTGTTGAAAACGCAAAGTCGCGCCACCAAAAGGAAAAATCCCACGCTGCACTTCCATTTGCGCGAAGCGGGTGTTGCTCGCGCAAAGATTGATATCCGCCGCCAACATGAGCTCGATCCCGATGGTCAGGCAGTAACCCTGCGTCGCGACAATCACCGGTTTGCTCACCCGTGGCCCGACGAAAACACCCCACGGATCGCAACCGCCGGTCGGAACTTGCCAACCTTCGGCCAATGCTGAGCTGGCATTCACCAGATCCAGACCGGCGGTAAAGTGTTCGCCATGGCCGAACACCACCGCCACCCGCGCCTCGCTGTCGGCTTCGAATTCGCCATAGGCCAGGCTCAGGTCGTTGAGCAGGTGGAGGTCGAAAGCATTGCGCTTGGCCGCTCGATCCAGGCCGATCAGGTGGACGTGACCACGACGTTCTCGGCTGACGCGGCCGGCGCAGGGCTGATTCATCGGTAGATCCTCGGGCGGG
>NZ_CACSJY010000102.1:0-8302 GCF_902706155.1 Pseudomonas sp. 18058 | reverse complement strand
GGCTTGCTCGCGAAGGCGGTGTGTCAGTCAACCAAGATGCTGACTGATCGACCGCATTCGCGAGCAAGCCCGCTCCCACAGGGGATTTTTGGTGGATTTGAAATGGGGTTATAGGACTGGCAGGGTTTTGTCCTTGATGGCTTTTGTCGGCCCGTTCGCCTTGACGCTGGCGATGCCTTTGTCACACGCCGCATCCGATGAATACGCCTCGCTGCTGCCAATAATCTGATGGTTGGCCGCCTTGAGGTTGAAGTACGGATGGCCGTCCTTCGTCGATTTTTTTTCGTAACGGTCATCCAGCGCGCTGTTGGTTTGCACCGAGGCGATCCCGCCTTCGGCTGCCGCGCGGGTGGTGTACAGCTCGCTGGTCAGAATCGTTTCGGCGTTCGCCGCTTTCAGGACGAACCTGAACTGGCCGTTGCTGCTTTTACTCAACTCGTACCATCCGGACATGTCGCTGCTCCTGTCGATTTGAACCCCCGAAAGTAAAGCCCGTTTCGCCGGTTTAGCCACTGTTCGATGGCAGACGTGATCGCTAACATGACAAATGACAATAATTCTCGATATCATCCGGCGCTTTCTGCGCCCTGCTTCGTCAAGAAGGATATCCATGCCTCGCCTCACGCCCGATCCGCTATCGGCCGATGCATTTCGCCGGTTTTACGGGGACATCCTGCATTACCTGCGCAAGCGCACGGAAAATCCCAGTGACGCGGCGGACATGACTCAAGACGTGTTCACCCAATGGCTCGATTATCGCGACCGTGCCAAGGTCGAGCAGCCGCGTGCGTTTCTGTTTCAGATGGCGCGCAATCTGCTGCGTGATCACTGGCGTAAACAAAAGGTGCGACACATCGTCCAGCCCCATCACGACAACGATGCCGAGCCGGTCAGCGATGAACATCACGAGCCGATGGCCGCCGCGCAGCGCCAGCAACGCCTTGAGCAACTGAAAGAAGTCCTCGCCGAACTCTCGCCACGTCGGCGCGAGGCCCTTATGCTGCACCGCTTCGAAGGCTTGAGTCAGGCGCAGATCGCCGAGCGCATGGGGATTTCCCTGAGCATGGTGGAGAAACACATCGCCTTCGCCCTGATGCATTGCAAGCAACGCCTGGATCACGACAACGGCACGGAGCAGCCAGCATGAACCACCCTTACGATTTCGACAGCGACCAGGCCGATAACAGCATCGACGCCCAGGCCGCCGCGTGGTTCACCCGCAACCGCCAGCCACAGGGTAGGACTGTGCGTCAGGCGTTCGAGCGCTGGCTGCGCGAACCGGAACACGCCAAGGCCTATCGCGCCTTCGAAGAACTGTGGGCCGACCTTGGCGCCTTGCAGCAACTCAATCAACCGACGCCGATCCGCGCGCGCAAACCGAAGAGCGTCTGGCGCCCGGCATTCGCGGTCGCCGCCGCGCTGGTCTGCGCCGTTTTGGCCACGCATCTGGGCACGTCCCACGAGGTTTATCAGCAACAGATCACCGCGCAATCGAAAGGCATGCACACCGTCGAATTGCCGGACGGCAGCACCTTGTCGGTGAACGCCAACACGCAGTTGCGCATCGACTTCGACAGCCATCAGCGGCGGATTTTTCTCGAGCGCGGCCAGTTCTATGTGGAAGTCGCGCCGGACAAGGAACGACCGATGTGGGTGCAAACCGGCGACGCCACGGTGCGCGTGGTCGGCACCGGTTTCGATGTGCGGCGCACCGATCAGCAACTGGTCGTCAGCGTCGCCCACGGTCAGGTCGCGTTCGCCCCGGACAAACGCGCACCGCTGCTGCTTGGCGCGCAACAACAAGTGGCGGTCGATCTCGCCAGTGGCGACATGCAACAGCAAACGCTGGCAGTCAGTCAGGTCGCCGATTGGCGCACCGGGCATTTGTCGTTTAGCAATCGCGAACTGTCGAGTCTGGTCGATGAGTTGAATCAGTACCGGGCGAAACCGGTGCTGCTGGCGAATGCAAAACTGGGGCAGATCAAAGTCTCCGGCAACCTCGACGTCGAAGATCCCGACGCATTGATCAGCGCCCTCCCCGCGTTAATCCCGGTGAAAACCGTGGCCTTGGCCGACGGCCGGATCCGCATCGAAAATCGCTGAAACAACTTCACATGAGAATATTTTGCATTCGCATGTGAGGTTTTTTTTGCCTGCCGCGTCTTCCTCCGGGTCTGCGTTGCTGACGCAGGCCTTTTTGGCCTTTTCGCCGCCCTGGGGGATTCCATGTTTCGCGTGCTTTCGCCGTACCCGCTCACCTGCCTTCGACCGACCCTGCTCGCCGCCTGCCTGGCGTTCAGCGTGCAAGCCCAGGCCGAGGCCATCCGTCTGCAATTGCCGGCGCAGTCGATGGCGACCTCGCTGAGCCAGATCGCTCAGCAGGCGAAGATCCAGTTGCTGTTCGACGAAGCGCAATTGCGCAACCTCAAGGCGCCGGCCATCGACGGTGAATTCAGCGCGGAAGCGGCGATCCGCCAGTTGCTCGACAACAGCCAGTTCGGCCTGATCAAGGTCAATCAAACCTACGTGGTGCGCCCGGTGGAATCGGTCACCAGCAGCAGCGACAGCATTCAGCTCGACGCGTTGAGCGTGATCGGCACCGGTACTGAAGTCGACTCCAGCACCGTCGGCCGCTCGACCCTGACCCAGGCTGACATTGATCGCCATCAACCGAACAACGTGCCTGCGCTGTTGGCGACATTGCCCGGCGTGAGCATGAGCGGCTCGATGAAACCGGGCGGCCAGAAGATCAATATCTGGGGCCTGGGCGAAGCCGAAGACGTTCCGCTGACCCTCGATGGCGCGACCAAAAGCGGCTTCGAGCGTTATCAGCAAGGGACGATTTTCATCGAGCCGGAGCTGATCCGCAGCATCGAAGTGGAGAAAGGCCCGCACTCGCTGTTCACCGGCAACGGTGGTTTCGGCGGCACCGTGCACATGGAAACCAAAGACGCGCCGGACATGCTTCAGGACGGCCGCAACAGCGGCGCGATGGTCAAATACGGTTACGCCAGCAACGACCATCAACAAACCTACAGCGGCGCAGTGTTCGGCCGCAACGACGATGGCCGCGCCGACGCGCTGGTGTATCTGACCAAACGCGACGGCGGCGACATGAAACTCGCCGACAACCTGCCGAATCCGGACAACTACTATCCGATCAACCCCAAGCGCTTGCCCAACAGTGCGCTGGATCTCGACGGCCAACTGGTCAAGGTCAACCTGCACCTGAACGACGAGCACAGCGCCGGGATGATGTACTCGCATTCGGAAAGCCAGCGCTGGACGCCGTTCTCTTCGGCGACCTACCCGAATCCGCCGACACCGGACAACATCAAAAAATACGGCTACGACGGTGCGCTGAAACGCTTCCTCGCCAATCGCGAAACCATCGACACCACGTGGTCGACGTACTACCAGTACCAGCCGCTGGATAACCGTCTGATCGACATGAAGCTTAGCTATTCGGAATCCGACACCGATCAGACCGACGAGCGCGACGCCACGGCGTTTTTCCAGGCCGCGTCTGGCGGACGCAAGATGGACACCGATTACAAGGATCGCATCGTCGAACTGCGCAACATCAGCCGCTTCGAAACCGGCGCACTGGAACATGCCATGACCAGCGGCGTGGAAATCCGCAAGCATGCGCGCAACACCGACATGTGGATGCCCGGCGCGACTTACGATGTGCCCAAGTACAACTTCGGCCACTTCCAGCCGTACTTCATGCCCAAGGGCAAGGTCGACACCAACAGCGTTTACCTGCAAGACGCGATCACCTACGGCGACTTCACCCTGACGCCGTCCGTGCGTTACGACCACGTGCGCAATCGCGGCGAGGCCAACGACGCGCCGTACTACAGCAGTCAGGATCCAGAGATCGGCCACGACTACAGCGACCGCACCTACACCGGTTGGTCACCGCGCCTGTCGGCGTTCTGGAAAATGACCCCGGACGTCGCATTCTTCGTCGACTACAGCAAAACCTGGCGCGCGCCGGTGCTCGATGAACAATATGAAGTGCAGGGATTGGGCAGCCGCACCGCGACCAGCGTCGACCTTGATCCGGAGCGCATCACCGGTTGGCGCGCGGGCAACATCAGCCACTTCTCCAACGTGTTCGCCGACCACGACAACGTGCAGATCCGCACCACGCTGTTCCGCAACAAGATCGACGACGAGATTTTCAAAGCCACCGGCATCGGTTGCCAAAATCAGTGGAACAAGGGCGGCAGCATCGCCACCGACTGCAAAGGCTCGGGGCCGATGAGCAACTACCGCAACATCGGCGGGCTGACCATCAAGGGTTTCGAGGTCGAGAGTTTCTACGACTCGACCTACCTGTTCGGCTCGCTGTCGTACTCGTGGATGACCGGCAAACACGAAGGCGCCTACACCAATCCCTGGGGCCCGGACGTCTGGGCGCGGGACATTCCGCCGCCGAAATGGATCGCCGTTGTGGGCGTTAAGATTCCGAGCTGGGACGCGCAGGTCGGCTGGCAGGGCGAGTTCGTGCGCAAGACCGATCGCCTGCCGAGCGACCTGTATGGGCAGAGTAAAAACTCGCTGGGTGACGTCTATTACGATCACTACGACAACGACCGTTACAACGTTCAGGGCCTGTTCGCCAACTGGAAACCGCAACAGCCGTATCTGAAAGGCACCGAGGTTAATTTGACCGTCGATAACCTGTTCAACGAAAGCTACCGGCCGGCGTTGAGTGGCGACATGGCTTACAGCCAGGGGCGAAATGCCAAGGTGAGTTTGACGCGGTTTTTCTGATCCTGGATTTGCAGCGCCTGTACCGGCCTCTTCGCGAGCAAGCCCGCTCCCACATTTGGAGTGCATTCCCCTGTGGGAGCGGGCTTGCTCGCGAATGAGTCAACGCGATCCAGGCTATTTCACCCCAGCCCGCACCACCGATAACTCCGGAACCGCCCCCCGCCGCTGACTTAAATACCGCGTACAACTCACCCGCAAGAACGACGCAAAATTCACCACCTCCCCGCGATAATCCATCACCTCTTCATACAGCTTGGCGATTAACTGGTTGGTGGTCATGCCGTCGACCTCGGCGATCTCGCTGAGGATGTCCCAGAACTGATTCTCCAGACGCAACGTCGTCACCACGCCGCAGATGCGCAGCGAGCGCGAGCGTGATTCGTAGAGAATCGGGTCGGCCTTGACGTAGAGCTCGCACATCGGCGAATCCTCGTTACAGGGTGATTTTAGTGCCGAGCAAGCCGAGGAAACCGGCCAGCCAGTTCGGGTGCGCCGGCCATGCCGGGGCTGTGGCCAAATTGCCTTGAACGTGGCCATCCGTCACGGCGATGTCGATGTACGTACCGCCCGCCAGTCGCACTTCCGGCGCGCAGGCCGGATAGGCGCTGCACTCGCGACCTTCGAGCACGCCGGCCGCTGCCAGCAACTGAGCACCGTGGCAGACGGCGGCGATCGGTTTGCCGGCCTTGTCGAAGGCGCGCACCAGGTCGAGGACTTTTTCGTTGAGGCGCAGGTATTCCGGGGCACGACCGCCGGGGATCAGCAGCGCGTCGTAATCGCCTTCGCTGACCTTGGCGAAGTCGAAGTTGAGGGCGAACAGGTGACCGGGTTTTTCGCTGTAAGTCTGGTCGCCTTCGAAGTCATGGATCGCAGTGCGCACGGTGCCGCCGGATGGCTTGTCCGGGCACACGGCGTGGACGGTGTGCCCGACCATCTGCAGGGCCTGGAACGGCACCATCACTTCGTAGTCTTCGACGTAATCGCCAACCAGCATCAGAATCTTTTTCGCGGCCATGGGGAGGACTCCTCTGGGAAATGCTTGGGAGTGTTCAAGGTAGACCTATTCGACAGTGACGGGTAACAACGGGCTACTACCGGGTTGACGCCATCGCGAGCAGGCTCACTCCTACAGGGGAACGCATTTCAAATGTAGGAGTGAGCCTGCTCGCGATGGCGCCGGCAAACTGTACGGATAAGTAAGTGCCTAGCTGTAACAGCCACAAGCCCCCGGTTTATGGCTTGATGAAGGTCATTCCCAACCTCCTACGATTCTGGTCTCCCCCAATGTCCTCGCGCGAAAACACCGGCATGGCCCTCGGCCTGCTCGGCGTGGTGATTTTCAGCCTCACCCTGCCCTTCACCCGCATCGTGGTGCAGGAACTGCATCCGCTGCTCAACGGCTTGGGTCGCGCGTTGTTCGCGGCGATTCCGGCGGCGATGCTGTTGTTGTGGCGCCGCGAAAAGTGGCCAACGTGGCAGCAAGTCAAAGGCCTGAGCCTGGTGATCGCCGGAGTGATTCTCGGTTTCCCGGTGTTGTCGGCGTGGGCCATGCAAACGCTGCCGGCGTCGCACGGGGCATTGGTCAACGGTTTGCAGCCGCTGTGCGTGGCGCTGTATGCCGCGTGGTTGTCTCATGAGCGTCCGTCAAAAGCCTTCTGGGCCTGCGCCGCGTTGGGCAGTGCGTTGGTGCTCGGTTACGCGTTGTACACCGGGGCCGGCAGTATTCAGGCGGGGGATTTGCTGATGCTCGGCGCGATTGCCGTGGGTGGGCTGGGTTATGCCGAGGGCGGCCGGTTGGCCAAGGAGATGGGCGGCTGGCAGGTGATCTGCTGGGCGCTGGTGCTGTCGACACCGTTGTTGATCGGGCCGGTGGTTTACTTGGCGCTGCAACATCACGGCGCAGTGTCGGCCAAGGCCTGGTGGGCGTTTGCCTATGTCGCGCTGTTTTCGCAGTTTCTTGGATTCTTTGCCTGGTACGCCGGACTGGCGATGGGCGGGATCGCTCGGGTCAGTCAGATCCAGTTGTTGCAGATCTTCTTCACCATCGCGTTTTCGGCGCTGTTCTTTGGCGAGCATGTCGAGCCGATTACCTGGGTGTTTGCGTGTGGTGTCATCGCAACGGTCATGCTCGGCCGCAAAACCACGGTGCAACCGGCCCGCATTGCCACCACATGACTTGTAGGAGCAAGGCTTGCCCGCGATGGCGACAGCACGATCGCCTTCGCGGGCAAGCCTTGCTCCTACAAGATCAGGAAAGGTAACCGTCGGCGCGCAGCAGGGTTTCCAGGCAGTGTTCGCTGATGTGATAGAACGCTTTCAATTCCTCAATCTTCACCAACAGCTGAGCCGGATCGATCGGCTCGGCGCGTTTCACCGCAAGAATCATCTTGTTCTTGTTGGTGTGATCGAGCGAGATGAACTCGAATACCTTGGTCTCGTAACCGCACGCTTCCAGGAACAGCGCACGCAAACTGTCGGTAACCATTTCCGCCTGCTGACCAAGGTGCAAACCGTATTGCAGCATCGGCTTGAGCAGCGCCGGGCTCTGGATTTGCAGGCGGATCTGTTTGTGGCAGCACGGCGAGCACATGATGATCGATGCGCCGGAGCGAATGCCGGTGTGGATCGCGTAGTCGGTGGCGATGTCGCAGGCATGCAAAGCGATCATCACGTCCAGTTCGCTCGGCGCCACGCTGCGCACGTCACCGCACTTGAACACCAGCCCCGGATGATCAAGCTTCGCCGCGGCGGCGTTGCACAGGTTGACCATTTCTTCGCGCAACTCGACGCCGGTGACTTCGCCCTCGGCCTTCAAGGTGTTGCGCAGGTAATCGTGAATCGCGAAGGTCAGATAGCCCTTGCCCGAGCCGAAATCCGCGACGCGCACCGGTTTGTCCAGCGCCAGCGGCGAGGTGGTCAGCGCATGGCTGAACACTTCGATGAATTTGTTGATCTGCTTCCACTTGCGCGACATCGCCGGGATCAGCTCTTGCTGCGCGTTGGTCACGCCCAGATCCTTGAGGAACGGTCGGCTCAACTCAAGAAAGCGGTTTTTCTCTCGGTTGTGCTCGGCGGACGGTGCTTCACGCAATTGCTGAGGTTTGCTCTTGAACAGCGAACTCTTGCCCTTTTTGCTGTATTCGAGCTGAGCTTCGTCAGTCACGGCGAGTAAATGCGCATTTTTGAACGAGGCCGGCAACAGCGCGGCAATCGTCGCCACGCCTTCGCTCAGCGGCAGGTTTTTGGTGATGTCGCGGGTCTTGTAGCGATAGACGAAGGACAGGTTCGGCTGCGCTTTGACGGTGACCGCTTTGATGATGACCCGCTGCAGCTCCGCCTCTTCACCGACGTACTTGGCCAGCACCAGTTTGATGAAGCCGTTCTGCTCGAGGCTGGTTTGCAGCAGCTCGATGAACTGGGCGTGGTGATCGGGCGCAGGCTTAGTGGACGGGGCGGTAACGGACATGAAAAAGCGGCCTCGGACGGGCGAAATCGGGAGTGGCGGGTATTTTAGGGG
>NZ_CACSJY010000101.1:0-8361 GCF_902706155.1 Pseudomonas sp. 18058 | reverse complement strand
CCGGAAAGCATCTCGCCCTCCGTCGTCAAACAATGGAAAAGCAGCTCAATCGTATCGACCCCAGTCACCCGGCCAACTTGATGCCCCGTACGAATCCGCCCGCCCTGATAAGAACTCAAAATGCCCGAACCCTCAACACGGTAATGAAACACCGTGTCAGCCCCCGACAACCCTTGCGCATTGTTCGCTACGGCAAATCGACGCTCGTGCAAACGCTCGGTGACTTGTGAAAAAGCAGATTCCATAAAGGCTGCGTCCTTGTGTTCAGAGTTTCCGTTCCGGTTGCCGATCATCCTAACCCAACGTCCGACCATCATTGGGAGGTGCCCGCCACGCAAGCGCAAAAACTACAACATCGAAGGCAATCGCCTACAGCCACCTCGGATCTCACCGACTTGTTTGTCCTCAGGTCAAACCCTATCGTTGAGCGCTTGCTGCAACCCAAGCAACTCGCTTTAACCCCATCAAGAACGGATTCATATGAACTGGGTCAGCCATTACCTGAAAAGCTTCAAAATAATCTCGAACAACTTTCGATGGTTTACCGCCAGCTTCATCGCGGTATCCACACTGTTCATACTCTGCAGTGCCCTTAATTCCTTGCTTCCAGTACTACTGAGAAATGCCGCAAACACCTTTGACGGCGCTCCGAACGCAAGCACTCAATTCCTCTTATTCGCAGGTTGCTACGCCTTACTCTGGACAGTCTCACAAGTGCTTTCCAGCGTTCGCGGAGTCTTTTCAGCGTGGATACTCGCCAAGTGCGACGCGACTCTTTACGAAACCATCCTCACCCGAATTTTTCAGTACGCTCACAGCAAACAGCGAACGCTCGACCCTGGCTATGTAGCGGCTGACATCAATCGATCGGCCAGCAGTTTCAGCCTGGTCACCGTGGGCGTTTTCTGGACAATCGTTCCTATCGCGGTTGAAATCATCGTCGCCATCAGCGTGCTTTACACCATTATGGGTGCGGCTTACGCGATGCTGTTGCTCGTCGCCTGCGTCGCACTGACATCCCGGGCCATCTACGTCGCCAAGTCCCAAGCATTCATCGCGCCTTGTTTGAAGCCGACAACAACCTTTCAAGCTATACCGTCGAACGGCTTGGCAGGGTTTACGACATCAAGATCAACAACAGCTTGCCCAAGGAACTCGCTCTTGGCCGAACCTTCTTCGACAACTACGTCAAAACCATCAGAGACGCCAACCTTCGCATGGGCATTCGGATTGCCTGCCAAGGCTTGGCCATTGGCGCCGTACTGACATTTTTCATACTGTTATCCGGCCTGTACTACCGCACGAATTTTACGGCTGGCGATTTCATCATGATCGTTGGATACATCACCCTGTTCACCCTGCAACTCCATCTATTGGCGGGCACTCTGTTCAACCTTCAAGCCCACCTCATATCGTTGAACGACGGCATCAAATACATCGAAGAAGACATTAAAGAGCAGTACCACCCGAAGCATCACGCAGACGTCGAAGGCTTTACGCTCACAGGCGTAACACTGGCAAAGGACAACAGAACCATCCTGAACAACATCAACGGTCAGTTGATGTCTGGCGTAAATATCATTTCAGGAAAATCCGGCGCGGGAAAAACAACGCTGATAAACATTCTTTTGGGTCTCGAAGAATCCCATACAGGAACGGCCCTCTACAGAGGACACCGGATCAGTGAGGCACTCACCGAACACATACTGTCAGAGGTTTCCGTCGCGCCGCAAAAACCGGTTCTGGTGTCCGGTACGCTCGAAGATAACCTGCTGTATGGCGCTGATGACGTATGCCAAAACAGGCTGAAGGAAATTGTCGAACTGCTCGGATTCACACGGCAAGGCACTGACGCTGACGCTTTGCTGGCAACAGTAATAGACGTCGCCGGCAGCGGATTGAGTGGTGGTGAGAGACAGCGAATCGCCATCGGCCGGGCGATATTAAGAGACAAGCCCACGCTAATACTGGATGAGCCCACGGCGGCGCTTGATGAACGAACCGCGCACAAAATCGTTGAATGGCTCGCCCTGCATACACGCAACTTGATCATCGTCACCCATGACGAAAAGCTGAAAAAGAAGTACGGCATAAAAATAGAATTGAATGAGACCACCGCTGACTCTGTTCAGGTGTGACCCCGCGGAGTTCAAAAATCATGATCGCCGGGTGCCAAGGCAACTTGCCCAAACGCTGTTCCACGCTAAGTTTAAGGTCAGTGACAACAACGACCCCGCCCTCGCCCAGTACGAATCCACGGGAGGCGTGATGAACAACTTCCCGATCGTCGCCACCGTTCTCTCGATGATCCTCGGGCTCTCCGTCACTCGCCTCCTGCTCGGCGCTCTCACGGTATTCCGCATCCGCCGCGTGGCAGCGCCGGATTGGGTGCCGCTGGTCTGGGCGGTGATGCTCTTCACCACGCAACTGGAATTCTGGTGGGCCGTCAACGCACTGTCGACGGTCAAACAGACCTTCTCGTTTCTCGAATTTCTATTGCTGGTGATGCTGACACTGTCGCTGTTTGTCACGGCCGCGTTATTGCTGCCGAGCCGTAGCGAGGATGAGCAGAACGGCCTGCGCGTCTACTTCGAACAGGATGGGCGATACGCATTGCTATCGCTGTCCACGTACTTGTGCCTGGGGATGGTCGTCAACGTCATGTTGTTCGACGCCTCGCCATTAGCACTGTGGGGCCTGCTGGACGCGATCATGATTGTGCTGCCAATCTGCGCTTTCTTCGCACGATCGCGTAAAGGCTATACGACCATCACCCTGATCTACGTGCCTCTGAGCGTGATCGACTTCATCATTTCGCTGGCGACCTGAAGCCGCAGAATGCATCTAAAACCCACTAACCTCAGGGGTAAAGCCTTTTGTGGCGAGGGAGCTTGCTCCCGCTGGACTGCGAAGCAGGCCCCGTTTTGAAAAGCCAGATCCCCCAACTTCCCAGCAAGAGCAAGCCCCTCACCACAAATGACTGCCCTAAGCCGAAGTCTTCAGCTCAACATTATCCAGCGCCTTATTCACCGCCAACTCCCCCAACATCACAACCTGCGCAATCCCCAACAACGTATTGCGATTCGGCCCCTCCAGCATCCCGGCAAAATCCCCAAGCATCACCGTCGCCGAGGCCAAAGACTCACACGCGTTGACCAGCAACGTCTCAGTATCAGATTGCGGATTAACCATAAACAAAGTGCTGGGGCTATACGGCGTGGCCATGATCTTCTCAGGCGCCAGATAATGATCGAGCGCCCGCTCCGCCGCATCGTGAAGCTTCCTCGAATCGAACGATTCATATGGCGACGCCGGATCCGTCACCGGCGCCTTCGATGGTGTAGTGCTCATCAAACAAAACTCCAATCAGCAAACAGCAAATAAACCCCTGTAGGAGCTGCCAAAGGCTGCGATCTTTTGATCTTCTTCTTACAACCAAACGCAAAATCAAAGGATCGCAGCCTGCGGCAACTCCTACAGGGCGATCGCAGCGGAATCACTAGTGCTGCAAGCGACGACCATCCAGCACTCGATTGACCATCAGCTCACTCAGCATGATCACCTGATGCAGCATCAACAGCGCCCGGCGTTGCGAGTTTTCAACGTCATTGCCGATATCACGCGCCATGTCGCTGGCGGCGGCTAACGATTCACAAGCTTCGACGAGCAGGGTTTCTTCGTCCACGGCGGGGTCGACCAGGAAGATCTGGCTGGTTTTGCGGGTTGGAATGGAAAGCTTCAGTGCGTCGGGGTTGAGGTAGAAATTGATGGCGCGTTCGGTCGCCTCTTTTATCTTTTGAGGTTCGAGCGCTGGGTCGTACGGGATCGGATCGGCGTCCGGTGGGTTTGGCGTGACTTTGAACATAGATGAAGCTCCTAACACATTTAAAGGAGGCTTCACCCTTTCGCTACCAAACGAAGGGTGGCGGCCATGCAGAGGTTGGTAGACCGGGTGTTAGGATCCGGCGCGCCCTAGGACGCCCTATACATGGCCACCATAATCGAGCGAGAAACCTCGACGACAGTGGGCTGTACAACTAACACCGGGCTACCAAACCCGATCACTGTTTTCAGTGACAGGGAGACGATATAGCCCGCTGCATAGTCGCGTATGCCAGCGGATTCTGAGGTGCGCGTAGGCAACGGCGCAAGGCGTTGTAGCCTTTATGGCGTAACGGTTTGTGTAATTTAAACGCGCTTGCACGATTATGTTTAAGCAAAGGAAAACGCCCATCTTCACCCTTGGCGTTTATCCTACGACTGGGCATGTTTCATGATTTAGATCACGTTGAGCCGAATTTACCTCCCCATTAACGAACGGCCACCTTCGGCCAAAAGGAGACATTTAGGCAGGCAGCTATCGCCCCAAATGAACGCCGGTATCAGTTGATCAAGGCTCGGTTGGCATTTCCACCAACCGACACCGCCGCAAACGACCACAATGCTTGCTGACGTTCGTGATGTCGTCCCGAGCCTATGGTGCCTTCATTTCGTGATTGCTAATTTTGGAGCCTGCCTCATTTTTGTTTGCTGAGCCCGAACCCGGGCCCTCTTTTCCTCGTTGGCCTTTGCTTTAGAAAGTGCGGTTATCCCAAGCTGTCCAAGCTGAAGCAGCATGGCGTCTAACCCACTTTTGTTATCCGCATCCCGAGACCGAACACTTAGCAAAAGCTCAATAAGTGAGGAATCGTCTATGATCTGCCGCGAATGGAAACTCAGCACGGCTAACGCGGCCTTATCTCGTTTCAATGAATTTTCAGGCAATTCATCAGCTAGCTGAGCCCGTAATTGGGTAATATCTTTTTGGGAAAGCGAAGGCATCCAATATGACCGGTCAAGGCCCGCAGACATTGCGAGTGAGAAGGCCGCTAGGTCTGCTAAATTCGGATGCGGGGCTAGGTAGTTATACAGCGCCCTGTTAAGTGATTCTGGGCTGGGAATGTGTTTTCCTTCGGAGTTACTACACATTAAGGGCCAGCACCACATAGCGGCAAATTCGATTGCAGGAGAAGGATGGCAAGTCAGTTTCTCTGTAATTTTGAAGATTGCATCTGGTGTACTTTTACTTCGACGGGGACTGTTACGAAACAATGAGCTCAAGTACGACATTAATATACGGCATATTTCTTTAGGGTCGCTTCCGCTGAGACCTTCCATTGTATCCTCAAGAAACTTTTCGCTATTCAGATATTCGGACGAATGCATAAAGCCTGCAAAATTTACAAAAGCATTCTTGATCCAAGTTTCGTCTTCCCAAGTCATAGGCTCATAAATCTTCCATACCTCATCAAGAAAGTCAGCAGCATATGGGCCGCGAGCAAGTGCACGCCAATCGTAAGCCGAACCGCAGCCTTTTGAAAAAAATGCAATAATAGGCATTGCTTCGCTCAGTTCCTGAGTTTCAATCTGAGCTTCTTCTATAAAAATCTGAAGCAGCCGCGCGATGGGCGCGGGTAGAACCCATGGGTAGTCGTGCCATTCCTTAGAGCCGGGGAAGCTCTTATTTTCCAATGCTTTTTTGTATATCGACTTTGACTTGGTAATAAGCGCTGCTGCAACTGGACTGGCTCTCTTTCCCGCGAGAACCGCTACCATGGGTATTACTTCCTTCCATTCGTCGCTGACTATCTTTTTTGCGATCGGTTTGATAACAACGTTACGCGGACTGTAACCTTCATAATGACCCTCTGCCAACGCTACGGCCGCAAGATACTCTTGGAATGTCAAATGTCTGAACTGATAGAATGGAACTGTCAGTCCATTTTCAATTTGGTGCCCGGTCTCCAAAAGTAGACTGGATCTAAGCTCGACCCTTTTCAAAAATTCGTAGGGAGTATCTTTAGCATATCTGGAAATTAAAGGCACAGTCGAGCGAGCTTTATCTAGTATGGCAAGCAATTCTTTCTCGGTTGCTGTTTGGGCACCTCGCTGCATAAGATCCAATGCGATGTAAGCTAGTTGCGGCACGGCCTCCCAAACGTTGAGAGGTTCATGACCTTTAATGTTCCATGTATCGAGTAGAACATCAACTGCCCGTCCGTACAGGCTCACCCTGTTTGGCGGTAGCCTACCGGCGCCGTGTTTAACAACAAGTAGCATGGTTAGCAGCAATGGGTTTTCAGCCAGCCTTCGCAAAGATGGACTTTGATGCAGATGGTTTGCCAACGCCAACGCGTCGGCTTCTGCTTCTTTCGAGCCCGGAGCCATTAACTTATGCCAGTATAAAGCAAGGGTGCTGATTGCTTCATGGTTTAATGGTGCTACTCGCCATCGCTCGCAGAATCCAGCAATTTTTGCCGCTACTAAATTGAAACCGGCTTCGCGACTCGTAACGACGACACGGATTTTTTGGAACTCGCTTAAGAACTTTTGTAGGTTATCAACAAATGTTTCGCGATCGGAATTGACATGAATCTCATCTAAGCCGTCTATTAGTAGAAGAACATTGCCACTTTTTAATCTTGGAATTATCGCGGTATAAAATTTTGAAAGTCCTGGCTGGCCAGTGATATCACTTAATTTTTTAAACAGGGTTAATATAGGTAGCTTTATGTATTCTCGCCACTCACGGCATCTAATTAACACTGGAACTGTGTCGATAGCGGGCAGGTTATCCTCACTATTCTCTCGACGTGAAGGGCTAGCATACGCAACTGCCAAGCGTTTTAGCAGGAGGGTTTTCCCTCCGCCTGGCAATGCCAGAAGAGCCAAACCTCTCGTACTTTCAAAGACTTCGCCAAATGGGCGCGGCTCCTTGTTTTCACTCCGCCAGCACTCAAGCTTCTCGACTCTATCAGGGTCACTTGCCGGTATATCTGGCGGACACGCTTCTAATTGCAGTGGAACAAAAAGTTTTTCTAGATCGAATCGGCGCTGGGCTGTATCCATATCGGCCCTAACACCCTCAATAGTCATTTGCCCGCAATCTTTTATTAAAAACTGCTTGTATTCTTCAATTACAACCTCGTGTAATGATGTTGATGAACTGTGCGCTGGCGACTGTTTTGCAGATCGACGCTGAGCCTGATCAAATAAAGATTTAATGAAAACCGGAAGGTCTTTATGACTTGAGCCATAACTCAACGGCTCTACAAATCCATGCCAACTTTCATCGGCATGCCTTAATGAATATTGAGCATCTACTACTAAAGCATAGTGTTGTGGCGCCGACGCTTTCATATTAAGTTTAAGCCAAGCAATTAATGCCGAAAAATTCGGATCACTAAATGTATCGCCACAACCAATAAAAAGCAGCTGATTGAATGCACTCAAGTTTTTCTGAATAAGGGCTCTAGGCTCATTAGCGACTGCGTCTGCGTAGTCCCGAATCCCCAACACACAAGACTCAGGATTTCTCCAATGACCATGCAAATGAAATATTCCCGGGATCTCCCTTCTTATCCACTCCGCAGATTTTCGAACGTCGGTTAGGTCGATTGTCGGCAGGCCAGTTACCTGCTCCAATAGACAGTCGTAGTTAAGGGTGCAAATTGGGGTGCCGGATTTTTTTATCTGGCGGAGAGCATCTTCTAAGCCTGAGTTATCCGTGCTGTCATCACTTAGTGCAGATTCGAGCCAACGTGAGTACAAATCGCCGCCCGGGGCGCCAAGTTTTCTCCCTACGTACTCTGCGGCCACAAGCATATCGTCAACATCATCTGTATATAATAACTTGGAATAGAGCTCGCTCTGCGATGAAGTTATCTTGCCTTTTTGAAGTGCATTTTCTAAACCAGTGGCGATTAAACCTTGCCAGGAGAGTGCTGGGCGCTTGTTATTTGTGAGGCCAATACTCACCCCGGTTCCTATCACAACGACTAAATCACCAGAGGCAATTTTTTTCTTAAGTTTCTCAATGATATTAGCTGGATCGATGCTCATGCTGGTTCCTTGACTTGGGCTGGTCGCATGTTCATGTACAGGTGGGTAAGACTGCTGCATCCTTGCAGATGGTAGTGCAGTGTTTTATGACCTGCTTTGCATGCGCTTCAACTGACCATGATGCCTGCAATGGCTATTTGATCTCAACCATCAGTGCTGGTGTCACTGAGAGTTTCCAGTCCAACCAAATTCGCCCGGTGCGTAAGGCGGCACTGGAAAAATGGACGCAAGACTCAGACCGTTAGCGCACCCTACCGATGGGCAGCTTTTGGCCGTTTTCAGACGGTGACAGGCAGCAATTGGCCGAAAGGAGACCTAGCGGAAGCTACTCCCCCGCATAAACAAATATGGCCGCGTCCTTGAACTAGCGGCCTCTCACCCCTTCTTCCTAAACAGTTTTTCCACGTAGTAAGTCACGCTCCACCGATCCTGCGGCCGCGGCTTATAGTGCGTTTTATTCCTCTGCCCCGGCTCCCCACC
>NZ_CACSJY010000100.1:0-8448 GCF_902706155.1 Pseudomonas sp. 18058 | reverse complement strand
GGGGTGAGGGGCGAATCCAACGCAAATCAAAAAGCCGTGCGCCCCCCGCTCTTCACCACTCAATAGGCCGAGTGTCAGCTCGCCTGCTTTTGATCTTAGAGCCCGTCGGCAGGCTGAGTGGAGGGATCGATCCGGGGGTGGGAGCGCAGCGACCGTTTGGCGTAGCCAAACACAGCGAGAGGAGGTGCAGCGTAGCAAACCGTAGGCGCTGTCCCCCGGATCGATCCCGCAGCGAAGGAACCCCGAGCCCCAGCGAGCGGGCCGAACGTCAGGGCACAGACCTTTTGGTTACTTTTTGGGGCGTTTGCCAAAAGTGACCCGCCGTAAGGGCGGAACCATAATCAGCCATCACCGCAGCAACGGATATGCCCACCCCCCCCAAAACAAAATCAATCAGAGCTACGCACACTACTCCGATACATAAACACCAAAGCCCCCGCCAAAAGCACCATCGCCAACACCCGACTCCCCGACAACTCAATCGCCGGATTCCCAAACCAGCCAAAATTATCAATCAACATCCCCATCCCCAACTGCCCGACAATCACCGCCACCGTCGCCACCGCCGTCCCCACACGAGGCACCGCGCCCACCATGACAATCATATAAACCACCCCAAACAGCGCCCCGCTCAACTGCCACTTCGGCACATCCAACAACCCCACCGCATGCGCCGGTTCAAAAAACAAAATCAACAACCCGGTCACCAACGCACCCACAGCAAACGTCAACAAACTACTGCGCAACACACCAACGGTTTCCCCCAAGCGCCCATTGATCGCCGCCTGAACACTCAACACCGCACCCGCCGCAACAACCACGGCCAACAAAATAATCAGATTCATCATCAACCCCGAGCAATCAAAACAAGTGCCGCGACAATCAACAGCAGCGCCAACCAACGCTCACCGTTGACCTTTTTGCGCGTCGCCCCGAACCAGCCGAAATGATCGATCAACACACTCTTGCCGACCTGCCCGGAAAGAATCGCGATCATCGTCATGGCGATACCAATGTGCGGCGTGGCCAAGGTCAGCACCACCACATAAATCGGCCCGAGCAAACCACCGATCAACTGCCAGCGCGGCAGCGTGTTCAGCGCCGGCCCTTTCTGTGGCCCCGCAAACAACAGCAGCAAAAAAAGAATCGCCGAGCCGACCCCAAAGATGCTCAACGTCGCCCACAAATGCCCGACCTGCGCACCCAACGGCCCGAGCAAACCCGCCTCCACCGACAAACCCATCCCCGCCAGAATCACCAGTGGCAGCAACAATAAGCGCAACCCCGGTTTGGCCACCGGCGGCGCAACACTCACTTCATCCAACGTTTGCATAAATACAATCCAGCCCAGTCAACAATGGCGCGGATTATCGGCTGGCATCGCTGTGCGATAAATGGGAGCATCCGGACAATACTTTTGCGCAACACGCACAGCAGGACAGACCATGCACGGCCTCAACGAACTCGGATTCAAAGCGCTGCGACTGTTTGTGGCCGTTCTCGATCACGGCAGTTTTTCCGAAGTCGCCCGTCGCGAAGGCGTGGCGCCCTCCTCGATTTCGCGGCAGATCCAGTTGATGGAGCAAGCGCTGAATCAGCAATTGCTCTACCGCCACACCCGCGCCGTCACGCCGACCGAGGCCGGGCGCATGCTCGGCCATCACGCACGGCTGGTGTTGGTGCAATTGGAAGAAGCCGAACAGGCGTTGCAGGAACAGCAAAGCGAACCCACCGGCCTGGTGCGCATCAACGCCCCAGTGGTGTTCGGCCAGCGCCATCTGACGCCGTGGCTGGGCAAGTTGTGCGCGCGCTATCCGAAGCTGCAACTGGATATTCAGCAGACCGACCATTACGTCGACCCGCTGCAAGAAGGCGCGGATCTGCTGTTCCGCATCGGCCCGCTGCACGACTCCAGCATGCAAGCGCGGATTCTGGCGCCGCACCGCTTTCAGGTCGCGGCCAGCCCGGCGTATCTGCAAAAACATGGTATCCCGCGCCACCCTGACGATCTCGCGCAACACCAGTGCCTGGCGTACAAAGGCGCGGCCGGACTGCAGCGCTGGTTCTTCCGTCGCGACGGGCAGGACTGGACTCCGTACTCGGTCAAAGGCCCGATCACCGGCAACCACGCCGACACCCTCACCCAAGCCGCTGAACAGG
The DNA here is from genome assembly GCF_902706155.1 of Pseudomonas sp. 18058. NCBI lineage: Bacteria > Pseudomonadati > Pseudomonadota > Gammaproteobacteria > Pseudomonadales > Pseudomonadaceae > Pseudomonas > Pseudomonas sp. 18058. Next base: position 6,288 of record NZ_CACSJY010000100.1, on the reverse strand, counting down.
GCTTGGGGCTGGTGATGTTTCCGTCGTGGCTGATTGGCGAGGCGGTGCGCGAAGGCACGTTGGTGCCGGTGTTGGGCGAGTATCAGGTGTCGAACAGTCTGGAGCCGCAGCAGATTGCGGTGCTGTGGCCGGGGAGTCGGCGCTTGTCGGTGAAGGTGCGCACCGTCATCGACTTCTTCATCGAATGCTTCGGCGAAGTGCCTTATTGGGATCGGGCTTGAAGGGTTGAAGATCAAGAGCCCCTCACCCTAGCCCTCTCCCGGAGGGAGAGGGAACTGATTGGGGGATATTGCAGGCATGCATCGACCTGAAAGCCCTGCTGTGAATCCATAATCGACTCGATTTCTCAGGTCGATGTACAACGCAAGACAACTCGGTCAGTCCCCTCTCCCTCCGGGAGAGGGCTAGGGTGAGGGGCTTTTCAACGTCAGATACGAAACTGGCCTACGAGCTTGCCAAGCCGCTGACCAAGATCCGCCAAACTACGCGAAGTCTGCGCCCCCAATTGCGTCTCATCCGCCACGCTGTCCACCGCCACCGCAATCTGGTGCACGCTGCGATTGATCTCTTCCGCCACCGCCGTCTGCTCTTCCGCCGCGCTGGCAATCTGCGCGTTCATCGAGTTGATCGTCGCAATCAACGACGCCATCGTGTCCAGCGAAGCCCCGGCCTGGTTGGCCTGCGCCGACGTGCCGTCACCCGCCTCACTGGATCGGCGCATCGCTTCCACCGCCGACTGTGTCCCCGCCTGCAGGCGATCAATCATCCCCTGAATTTCCTGGGTGCTGATCTGCGTCCGGCTGGCCAGCGCGCGCACTTCATCCGCCACCACGGCAAACCCACGCCCGGCCTCACCGGCCCGCGCCGCTTCGATCGCCGCGTTCAGTGCGAGCAGGTTGGTCTGCTCGGCAATCGAACGAATCACCCCGAGCACGCCGACAATCGAGCTCACGTCCTGCTGCAAGCTGTCCAGCGAAACGCCACTGCTGCGGATGTCATCAACCAACGCATGAATCTGTTTGATGCTGCCCGCCACCACGCGTTTGGCGCTCTGGCCTTCTTCGTCAGTCTGCTGGGCAGCGACGGCGGCGTTCTGCGCGCTCTTCGCCACTTCCTGCGCGGCGGCGGACATTTCGTTGATCGCCGTTGCCACCTGATCGGTCTCGTGACGCTGGCGCTCCATCGCCTGATCCGAGCGCTGCGCCTGATCCGAGACTTGCGTCACCAGCCCGGTGAGTTGCGTGGTCATCTCGGTGATCTGCCGCACCAGTCCGTGAATCTTGTCGACGAAGCGGTTGAACGAGCCGGCCAGTTCGCCGAGTTCGTCCTGACTGGTGATGTTCAGACGACGAGTCAAATCGCCCTCGCCCGCGGCGATGTCATCGAGATTCGCCTTCATCAGCGTCAGCGGACGCAAAATGGTATTGGCCAGCAACATGCCCGCCGCCGCGATCACCAGCAGCACAATCACGGCGACGCCAACAATGCTCAGCACCACGCCTTGCATGCGTTCCTGCACTTGCGTTTGCACCAGCGCCACTTGCGCTTCGATGCCGTCGAGGTTGACCGAAGTACCGACCGCCATGTCCCACTTCGCCAGGTATTCGGTGTAGCCGAGTTTCGGCACAAGCACCTGCGCATTGCCCGGCAGCGGCGAGCTGTATTGCAGATAGTGCGTGCCGTCCTTCGCCACTTTCACCAGGCCCTGGTTGACGTAAACGCCGTTCGGGTCGCGGTTGTCCTTAAAGCTTTTGCCCACGCCCTCCGGGTCGTTGGCCTTGAACAGGCGCACGGTCTCGGAGTCGTAGCCGAAGAAGTAGCCGTCCTTGCCGTAGCGAATCCCCGAGAGCAATTTGATCGCCTGCGCGCGCGCCGCGTCATCGCCGGGGGCGGCAGCGTCGTACAGCGGTTTGATCGTGGTCATGGCCACGGCGACGTAACTTTGCAGGGTGGCTTTGGCGTCGCCAAGCAAGCGCTCGCGGGTCTGCTCGACCTCGTTGCGCGCCTGTTGCTGGAGGATGAACAGCGTGGTCAGGCTGATGACCAGCGCAAAGAGCAGCACCGGGAGGACGGCGAGGGACAGGACTTTAGCCTTGAGGCTCAGGCGCATTGGGGGCTCACTCTTTTGGTTTTATTGGCGTGGTTAAAGGCTTTAACGGCACGCAAAAGCAAAAGTTGAATCGTGAGGCTCACCGCATTCCCCCTGTGGGAGCGGGCTTGCTCGCGAATGCGCTGTGTCAGTTAACAATGACGGTGACTGACAGGACGCCTTCGCGAGCAAGCTCGCTCCCACAGTTGGGATTTGTGGTGCTTAGAGAACCATCGCGGCCACCCAGCCGAACGCCAGCAGCGGCAGGTTGTAGTGCAAGAACGTCGGCACCACGGTGTCCCAGATATGGTGATGCTGGCCATCAACGTTCAAACCGGAGGTTGGCCCCAATGTCGAATCCGACGCTGGCGATCCGGTATCGCCCAGTGCCCCGGCGGTGCCGACGATGCACACGATCGCCATCGGGCTGAAGCCCAGTTGCACGCACAACGGTACGAAAATCGCCGCCAGAATCGGCACCGTCGAGAACGACGAACCGATCCCGATGGTTACCATCAGGCCCACCAGCAACATCAACAGCGCGCCAATCGCCCGACTGTGATTGATCCACGCCGCTGCGCTTTCGACCAGCGTGCGCACTTCGCCGGTGGCTTTGAGCACTTCGGCAAAACCCGAGGCAGAGATCATGATGAAGCCGATCATCGCCATCATCTTCATGCCTTCGGTGAACAGGTCGTCGGTTTCACGCCACTTCACAATGCCCGACGCCGAGAAGATCAGAAAACCGGCGAGCGCGCCGATAATCATCGAGTCGAGCAGCAACTGAATGATGAACGCCGCAGCAATCGCCAGACCGGCAATGCCGATGGTTTTCGGGTTGTAGGCAACGCTGACCTGTTCGACCTGCTCGATCTTTTCCAGATCGTAAACGCGCTTTTTGCGGTAGCTGAAGAACACCGCCACCAACAGACCGAAGACCATGCCCAGCGCCGGAATAGCCATGGCGTGCATGACATTGATCTGGCTGATGTCGACGCCGGCCTTGCTGACGTTGGCCAGCAGGATCTGGTTGAGGAAGATGTTGCCGAAGCCGACCGGGAACACCATGTACGGCGTGATCAGACCGAAGGTCATGACGCAGGCGATCAAGCGGCGGTCGAGTTGCAGCTTGGTCAGTACATATAGAAGTGGCGGCACCAGCAGTGGAATGAAGGCGATGTGGATCGGCAGGATGTTCTGCGAAGCAATCGCGACCACCCACAACAGACCGATCAACAGCCATTTGACACTGCCGACACCGCTCGAATGTTGACGATCGACCATCGCCAGCGCCTTGTCGGCCAATGCGTGGGCCAGGCCCGATTTGGCAATCGCCACGGCGAAAGCACCGAGCAACGCGTAGGACAACGCCACGGTCGCGCCGCCGCCCAGGCCGCTGTTGAACGCCTTGAGCGTGGCGTCGATACCCAAACCACCGGTCAGGCCGCCGACCAGCGCGCCGACGATCAAAGCGATCACCACGTGCACGCGCGACAGGCTGAGAATCAGCATGACGCCGACCGCCGCTATGACTGCATTCATTTCACTACCTCAAAAAACACTGCGGTGGACAACCAACCGCCAGACAGAATGAGTCCGCCAACGCTAAACCGGCGGATTTGCAAAGAGGGTCTTATTAGAAGGGCGCGCACTGTGCCGCAGCGAACTCCCCTTGTCAAAGCCATGCCCTCTAGGAGCTGCCGAAGGCTGCGATCTTTTGATGTTGTTTTTGATCGTCCCCACGCTCTGCGTGGGAACGCCTCAATGGACGCTCTGCGTCCGCTTTGGGACGCGGAGCGTCCCGGGCTGCATTCCCACGCGGAGCGTGGGAACGATCAATCAAAAGATCGCAGCCTTCGGCAGCTCCTACAGGGGGAACATGGGCAATTGTGTTTCAGGGATAAAGAAAGCCGATTCGCGGCCGTTACAGTGCAAAGTCGCAGATATTTATCGAATAAGGACGTCTCCATGTCGCTCAGACAACTTTCCATCCAATGGAAAATCACCCTGCTCGCCGGCCTTTGCCTGGCCGGTATCGTGACCCTGTTGGTGGGTCTTTCGCTGTATCGCATGGAGCACAGTTCCGCACTGGTGAAAGCTTCGAGCATGGAGATGCTCACCGAGTCGGCGCAGGCGCGCATCGAGTCCCAGGGCGAAGTGCAATCGGCGGGCATTCGCCAACAATTCATGGACGCCTATCAATACGGCCACGGGTTCTCGCGCCAGGTGTTGTTCCTCCGTGAACAGGCCGAGAAGCGTTTCCTCGACGCCTTCGACTTGCGCGAAGACATGACCCGTCAGGTCAAATCCGCGCTGCAAGCCAACCCCGATCTGCTCGGTCTGTCGCTGGTGTTCGAAGCCAATGCGCTGGATGGCAAGGACGAATTGTTCGCCAACCAGGCCGAACTGGGCAGTAACGACAAGGGCCGCTTCGCCCTGTACTGGTCGCAACCGACGCCTGGCAAGGTGACCTCGATGGCGCTGCCGGAAAGCGACATGGCCGACACCAGCACCGGCCCGTCCGGTCAGGCGGCCAATGCCTGGTTTACCTGCCCGCGCACCACGCTGAAACCCTGCGTGATCGAACCGTACTTCTACGTGATCGACGGCCACAACGTGCTGATGACCAGCATCGTGTTCCCGCTGGTCGTGGACGGCAAAGTCATCGCCTCGCTGTCGGTCGACATCAACCTCAACAGCCTGCAAGCCACCAGTCAGAGCGCGAGCAAGAAGCTCTATGACGGCCAGACCGCCGTGAGCATCATCAGCCCCGCCGGCCTGCTCGCCGGTTACAGCCCGGACGCCGGCAAACTCAGCCAGCGTCTGGATGCGGTCGACAAAACCAGCGGCGCTGAGCTGCTGCGGCTATTGGCCTCGAACAGCAACGTCACCAGCCTGCACAGCAACGGCCAGTTGAAAGTACTCTCGCCATTCCAACCGATTCCCGGTGGCCCGTCGTGGGGCGTGCTGCTTGATGTGCCGGAAAAAGTCCTCGTCAGCCGCGCCGAAGCACTCAAGCAACAACTGGACGCGAGCAACACCTCAGGCACGTTGATTGAGCTGAGCCTCGGCGTGCTCGCCGCGCTGATCGGCCTGCTGCTGGTGTGGCTGATGGCGCGCAGCGTGACCAAACCGATCCTCGGTGTGGCGCACATGCTCGAAGACATCGCCAGCGGTGAAGGCGATCTGACCCGCCGTCTGGCCTACGACAAGAAGGACGAACTCGGTCAATTGGCCGGTTGGTTCAACCGCTTCCTCGATAAATTGCAGCCGATCATTGCCGACGTCAAACGCTCGGTGCAGGACGCTCGCGACACGGCCGATCAGTCTTCGGCCATCGCCACGCAGACCAGCGCCGGCATGGAGCAGCAATACCGTCAGGTCGATCAGGTTGCCACCGCGTCCCACGAAATGAGCGCCACCGCACAAGACGTCGCGCGCAGTGCCGCGCAAGCTGCCGAAGCCGCCAAGGACGCCGATCGCGCCACCCGTCAAGGCCTCACCGTGATCGACCGCACCACCGCGAGCATCGACACCCTCGCCGCCGACATGAGCGCGGCGATGGTTCAGGTCGAAGGCCTCGCCGCGAACAGCGAGAAAATCGGCGCTGTGCTGGAAACCATCCGCGCCATCGCCGAGCAGACCAACCTGCTGGCCCTCAACGCCGCGATTGAAGCAGCGCGCGCCGGTGAAGCCGGACGTGGTTTTGCCGTGGTTGCTGATGAAGTACGCAACCTCGCGCGCCGCACGCAGGAATCGGTGGAAGAAACCCGTCAGGTGATCGAACAACTGCAGACCGGGACGCAGGAAGTGGTCGGTTCGATGGGCAACAGCCATCGTCAGGCGCAGGGCAGTGTCGAACAGGTTGGCCAAGCGGTGACTGCGCTGCGCCAGATCGGCGACGCGGTGACGGTGATCAGCGACATGAACCTGCAGATCGCCAGCGCCGCTGAAGAGCAGAGCGCGGTGGCCGAGGAGATCAATAACAACGTGGCGACGATTCGCGATGTGACGGAATCGTTGTCCGGGCAGGCAAACGAGTCAGCGCGAGTGAGTCAGTCGCTGAACAGCCTGGCGAATCAGCAGCAGAGTTTGATGGATCAGTTTCGCGTCTGAGACCACCACAATCGGTAGGAGCTGCCGCAGGCTGCGATCTTTTGATCTGGCTGTTTAAAGATCAAAAGATCGCAGCCTGCGGC
>NZ_CACSJY010000099.1:0-8969 GCF_902706155.1 Pseudomonas sp. 18058 | reverse complement strand
TTACCCAGATTTCACAGCCATCCATAAAGCCAATGTGGGAGCGGGCTTGCTCGCGAAGGCTGTGGGTCAGCCAATGATGGGTTAACTGACAGTCCGCCTTCGCGAGCAAGCTCGCTCCCACAGGACTCGTGGTTTACCCAGATTTCACAGCCATCCATAAAGCCAATGTGGGAGCGGGCTTGCTCGCGAAGGCTGTGGGTCAGCCAATGATGGGTTAACTGACAGTCCGCCTTCGCGAGCAAGCTCGCTCCCACAGGACTTGGGGTTTACCCAGATTTCACAGCCATCCATAAAGCCAATGTGGGAGCGAGCTTGCTCGCGAAGGCGTCGTGTCAGTCAATTGTGTTTTAGCTGACCCGACGCTTTCGCGAGCAGGCTCGCTCCCACAGGACTCGGGGTTTACCCAGATTTCACAGTCATCCATAAAGCCAAAGTTGGAGCGAGCTTGCTCGCGAATGCTGTGGGTCAGCCAATGATGGGTTAACTGACAGTTCGCCTTCGCGAGCAAGCTCGCTCCCACAGGACTCGGGGTTTACCCAGATTTCACAGCCATCCATAAAGCCAATGTGGGAGCGGGCTTGCTCGCGAAGGCGTCGTGTCAGTCAATTGTCTTTTAGCTGACCCGACGCCTTCGCGAGCAAGCTCGCTCCCACAGGACTCGTGGTTTATCCAGATATCACAGCCATCCATAAAGCCAATATGGGAGCGAGCCTGCTCGCGAATGCTGTGGGTCAGCCAATGATGGGTTAACTGACAGTCCGCCTTCGCGAGCAGGCTCGCTCCCACTGGGTTTTGCAGGGTTTGAAAAAACCACTGTAAGGTTTAGAGGGCGACGTTGTTCTGGTTCAGGCGTTCGCGCAAAAACTCGACCAACGCCTGCACCGGGCGCGAGGCCTGACGATGCTGCGGGTACACCGCCGACAACGTCAGCGGCTCCGGACGCAGATCATCCAGCACCGGCACCAAGCGCCCGTCCTTCAACGCCGCGCCAACAATAAACGTCGGCAAATACGTGATCCCCATTCCCTGCACCGCCGCATCCCTCAGCAACTCGCCGTTGTTCACGCGCATGCGCCCGGTGACATTGACCAACATCGGCTTACCCTGCCCCGCATTAAACCGCCATTGCACCGAACGCCCATGGCCATAAGGCAGGCAATCGTGGTTGAGCAATTCTTCCGGTTTCAACGGCGTCCCGCGTTCAGCCAGGTAAGCCGGGCTGGCGCAATACACACGTTCGATCGACGCGATGCGCCGGGCGATCAACGTTGAGTCTTCCAGCACACCAATGCGCAGCGCCAGGTCATAACCCTCGCCCAGCAAATCAACCGGCCGATCACTCAGATCCACCTCCACCGTGACCTCGCGATAGCGCTGCAAAAACATCGGCAGCAGACAACCCAGATGCGCGACGGCAAACGACAGCGGCGCGCTCACGCGAATCGTCCCACGCGGCTCGGCGGTCTGCCCGGCGATGCCCTGCTCGACCTGTTCGACTTCGCCCAACAGGCGCAAGGCCGATTCGTAGTAGCTCTGGCCCAGCGGGGTGACGTCGAGGCGTCGGGTCGAGCGGTTCAACAACCGCACGCCGAGGCGCTCCTCCAACTGCATCAAACGCCGGCTGACGAACTGCTTGGACAGCCCCAGTTGATCAGCCGCGGCGGTGAAGCTGCCAGAGTCCATGACCTGGCAAAAAATACGCATGTCTTCGAACGGGTTCATTGTCACTCTCTGGTGGACAGTTAAACGCTTTATAGCCGCTTTTTCACTTTCGAGCAGCTCATTAATCTGTGCTCACGGTTTGAAAACAACCCTGAACACGTAGGAGCTGCCGCAGGCTGCGATCTTTTGATCTTGATCTGCGGTGACGCGGGTAAAAGGCAAAAACAGGATCAAAAGATCGCAGCCTGCGGCAGCTCCTACATCACACATTCGAAAATGGAATTGAACATGAACATTAAACAGACCCTCGCCGCTTCCCTCCTCGCCCTGTCCATCGGCAACGCATTCGCCGCCGAGACCTCCGGTGTCGAACACAACACCCAAGCGTTCCTCAACGCCCTCGCCGCTGGCGGTGGCAAACCCCTTGAGCAACTCAGCCCGAAAGACGCCCGTGCGGTACTGACCGGTGCGCAGGCTTCGGTGAAAGTCGACTTGTCCGGTGTTGAAGTCAGCGACAAAGCAATCAAGGTCGATGGCCAGACGATCAACCTGAAAGTGGTGCGTCCGGCCAAGGTCAAAGGCGAGTTGCCGGTGTTCATGTTCTTCCACGGTGGCGGCTGGGTACTCGGCGATTACCCGACGCACCAACGCTTGATTCGTGACCTGGTGGTGGGCTCGGGCGCTGTCGCGGTGTACGTCGACTACACGCCGTCGCCGGAAGCGCAGTACCCGACCGCGATCAACCAGGCTTACGCCGCGACGAAATGGGTGGCTGAGCACGGCAAGGACATCGGTGTCGACGGCAAGCGTCTGGCGGTGGCCGGCAACAGCGTCGGCGGCAACATGGCGGCGGTTGTGGCGTTGATGGCCAAGGAACAGAAAACCCCGGCACTGCGCTTCCAGCTGTTGATGTGGCCGGTGACCAACGCGCAGTTTGACGACGGTTCGTACCAGCAATTTGCCGAGGGCCATTTCCTCACCAAAGGCATGATGCAGTGGTTCTGGGACAACTACACCACCAACCCCGCCGAGCGTGCGCAGATCCATGCTTCGCCGCTGAACGCCAGCGCCGAACAGCTCAAAGGCTTGCCTGCTGCACTGGTGCAGACCGCCGAATTCGACGTGTTGCGTGACGAAGGTGAAGGCTATGCGCGGCACCTCGATGCGGCCGGCGTGGCGGTGACCTCGGTGCGTTACAACGGGATGATCCATGACTTTGGTTTGCTCAACCCGCTGAGCCAGATTCCTGAGGTGAAGGCAGCGGTGCGTCAGGCGGCGGCTGAGTTGAAGACTCATCTGAATCCTTAAAAACAAAAGATCGCAGCCTGCGGCAGCTCCTACATTGCAATGCAATTTTCTGTAGGAGCTGCCGCAGGCTGCGATCTTTTTACTGGCAAGCACCGCGGAGCTTCGGTCATGACATTCTTCTACACCCACCTGCTGTCCCTCAGCGCCGCCCTGCTGCTGCTCGACGCGGTGCTCTGGCACTTCACGCCGTTCACCCATCGTGCGCCAAGAGTGGCTGTGCGGCTGGCGCTGTTTCTGGCCTTCTCCGCACTGGTGATCAATGCCGGTGTCAGCCCGCTGCAAGCCCCGCTGTTCGCCGATGACCGCGTCGCGCAACTGGGTGCAACGGCGTTGGGGATTCTCTGGTGGTTGTACGCCGCGCGAGTTTTGACGGAAGTGATCGGCCTCGCGCTGATGCGTCGCATCGGTCACAGCGGTCGTTTGCTGCAAGACGTGATCGGCGCACTGGTGTTTCTCGTGGCCATCGTTGCCGCCGCCGGTTACGTGCTGGAACTGCCGGTCAAAGGCTTGCTGGCGACCTCCGGCGTCGTCGCTATCGTCGTCGGTCTGGCGCTGCAAAGTACCTTGGCCGATGTGTTTTCCGGGATCGTCCTCAACACCACCAAGCCTTATCAGGTCGATGATCTGGTGATGATCGACGGCGTCGAAGGCAAGGTCTTCGACATCGACTGGCGTGCCACGCATCTGCTGACCAGCGCCGGCACCATGGCCGTAGTGCCCAACTCGGTGGCGGCGAAGGCGAAGATCGTCAACCTCAGCCGCCCGAACAACATGCACGGCGTGTCGATCAGCATTCAGGTGCCCAATCACATTCGTCCGCGCCGGGTGCTCGATGCACTGGATCGTACGCTGCAAGGCAGCAGCTCGCTGTTGCTGAGTCCGGCGCCAAAAGCCGTGCTGAAAGAGGCCGGCGAAACCATGTCGGAATACGTCGCCAGCGGTTTCATTGCCGAGTTGGGCAAGAAAGGCGAAGTGCGCAATCAACTGTTCGACCTCGCCCACCGGCATCTCGAAGCAGCAGGGATTTCTCGGCATCCGGACGGCGTGATCGAACCGTCGAGCCGCGCACGTGCGTTGCTTGATGAAGTGAAAATCTTCCGCTCGCTGAGCAGTGATGAGCGTGATCGTCTGGCGGAATCGATGGTCGCTCAGCAGTACACAGCAGGCCAGGTGGTGCTGGGGCTGGATGAAGTGCCGGACAGTCTGTTCGTGATTGCCACGGGCGTGGTCAGTGCGACGGTGCCGGATGGTAATGAGCAGACTGAAGCCGGGCGCATGGGGCCGAGTGAGGTCATGGGCGAGCAGAGTATTCTGGCTGATACGCCGTCGCAGGCTACGTTTACCGCGCTGACGTCGAGCATCATTTATCGTCTCGACAAGAACCTCACTCGTCAGTGCATGGAACAGCGCACGGAGGTGGGTCGGGCGTTGAATAAATTGCAGGCGGTACGTCAACAGAACAGTCGCCTCGCGTTGATGGCTAAACCGGTGGCGGTGCGGAAAGGCGGGTTTTTGGGATGGTTGCAGAAGCGTTGAGGCGTAGATTTTTAAGATCAAGAGCCTACCCCCTCACCCCAGCCCTCTCCCCCAAGGGGGCGAGGGGGAAAGGGAGCCGATCTTCAAGCTTTTCAAAATTGAAGTTCGACTCGGTATTGCAGGTCGGCGTACCTCGCAAGAACCCCTCGGTCAGTCCCCTCTCCCTCCGGGAGAGGGGAAAGGGAGCCGATCTTCAAGCTTTTCAAAATTGAAGTTCGGCTCGCTATTGCAGGTCGGCGTACCTCGCAAGAACCCCTCGGTCAGTCCCCTCGCCCTCCGGGAGAGGGTTAGGGTGAGGGGCTCTTCCAGCTCACACCAAATTACTTGGCGGTGAACTTGGTATAGCTGTTAATCAAGTTGCGATAGTTCGGCAAACGCTCCGACAGCAAATGCGCCAGACCTTCCATATCGTTGCGCCAATCCCCCTGCAGCTCGCACGCCACCGAGAACCAGTTCAACAGGTGGGCACCCGCCGCCGACATCCGCGCCCACGCCGCTTGCTGCACGGTGGTGTTGAAGGTGCCCGACGAGTCAGTCACCACAAACACTTCGTACCCTTCAGCAATGGCCGACAGCGTCGGGAACGCCACGCAAACATCAGTCACCACACCAGCGATGATCAGTTGTTTACGACCGGTCGCCTTGATCGCTTTGACGAAATCTTCGTTGTCCCACGCATTGATCTGCCCCGGACGCTGAATGAACGGCGCATCCGGAAACTGCTCGCGCAGTTCAGGCACGATCGGGCCGTTCGGGCCGGCGTCGAAACTGGTGGTGAGGATGGTCGGCAGTTTGAAGAACTTGGCGATGTCGCCCAGCGCCAGCACGTTGTTCTTGAATTCGTTCGGGGTGAAATCCTGTACCAGCGAGATCAGGCCGGTCTGGTGATCGACCAGCAGTACAACCGCATCATCTTTGTTCAGACGTGTGTAAGGAACGCTCATGGGAAAACTCCTGAGGGACGGATGGATGAAGCGTGAAGCGCCGACCGGTCGGCCGGCGCTTTGGGGGAGAATCAGAAAGCGAAGCAGGAGCAGCCGAACGCGCCCCAGAACCCGGCGAAGTCGCTGACCGGCGCGTTCGACATCCGCGCCTTTTCATGGCTGTGGGTATGCACTGCACACGGCCCGCTGCACTGGTGAACCTGCGCCTGTAACGGCGAGTTCGGCCGCCAGTGGCCCGGCACTTTCACCACCGGCGACCAGTCCGGCAGCACTGGAATCGAGCGCGGGCCGAGGTCTTCAAAGTCGCCAGCGGCGTAAACAATCTTGCCGCCGACCACGGTCAGTACCGACTCGATCCACTTGATCGCTTCTTCCTCGACATGGAAAAAGTCCGCACTCAGCGCCGCCAGATCCGCCAGTTGCCCGACCTTGATCTGGCCTTTCTTGCCCTGCTCCGAGGAGAACCAGGCGCTGCCATGGGTGAACAGTTCCAGCGCGGTGGTACGCGGCAGACCTTCTTCGTACAGCGCCAGCCCGCCGACGGTGCGGCCGCTGACCATCCAGTACAGCGACGTCCACGGGTTGTAGCTGGAAACCCGCGTCGCATCGGTACCCGCGCCAACCGGCACACCTTCGGCAAGCATGCGTTTGATCGGCGGGGTCGCTTCGGCGGCTTGCTTGCCATAACGGTCGACGAAATATTCGCCCTGAAACGCCATGCGATCCTGAATCGCAATGCCGCCGCCCAGCGCTTTCACCCGCTCGATGTTCTGCGGGGTGATGGTTTCGGCGTGGTCGAAGAACCATGGCAAACCGTTGAAAGGAATGTCGCGATTGACCTTCTCGAACACGTCGAGCATGCGGCTGATCGATTCGTTGTACGTCGCGTGCAAACGGAACGGCCAGCGCTGTTCAACCAGGTGGCGCACCACCGGTTCCAACTCTTCTTCCATGGTCTGCGGCAGATCCGGGCGCGGTTCGAGGAAGTCTTCGAAGTCCGCTGCGGAGAACACCAGCATCTCGCCGGCGCCGTTGTGGCGCAGGTAGTCGTCGCCCTGATGCAACTTGACGCTGCCAGTCCAGTTCTGGAAATCGCTCAGTTCTTCTTTCGGTTTCTGGGTGAACAGGTTGTAGGCGATGCGCACGGTCAACTGGTCGTCTTTGGCCAGTTGCTCGATGACTTGATAATCGTCCGGGTAGTTCTGGAAACCACCGCCAGCATCGATCGCGCTGGTCAGGCCGAGGCGATTGAGTTCGCGCATGAACTGGCGGGTCGAATTGACCTGATATTCCAGTGGCAGCTTCGGCCCTTTGGCCAGCGTCGAATAGAGAATCATCGCGTTCGGCCGCGCGACCAGCATGCCGGTCGGGTTGCCGTTGGCATCGCGAACGATCTCGCCACCCGGCGGGTTCGGCGTGTCGCGGGTGTAACCGGCGACACGCAGCGCGGCACGGTTGAGCAGCGCGCGGTCGTACAAATGCAGGATGAACACCGGGGTGTCCGGCGCGGCCTGGTTGATTTCTTCAAGGGTCGGCATGCGTTTTTCGGCGAACTGGAATTCGTTCCAGCCACCGACCACGCGCACCCATTGCGGGGTCGGCGTGCGGTCAGCCTGATCCTTGAGCATGCGCAGCGCATCGGCCAGCGACGGCACGCCTTCCCAGCGCAGTTCGAGGTTGTAGTTCAAACCGCCACGGATCAGGTGCAAGTGCGAGTCGTTGAGTCCGGGGATCACGCAGCGGCCGTGCATATCGACCACTTGCGTGTTCGGCCCGCGCAGGGCCATGGCCTGGTTGTCGTTGCCGACGACCACGAAACGGCCATCGGTAATCGCCACGGCACTGGCCAGCGGTTTGGTGCGGTCTACGGTATGAAATTGGCCATTGAACAGAATCAGATCGGCGCTCATCGCAGTTCCTCAAGCAAAGTAAAAAGAAGCAAACCCCGCGCGCTCAGCGTGGCGAGGTTTCTTGGGAATCGAGGTGTTCATGGGCCTGACTGGCTTCGAGCCACGGCGCGAACAAGCGCGTGACGCGCGGCATGAACACGTACACCACCGACACGACGATGGTCAGAGTGATCAGGAACGTGGCGACCACGTAGTTGGAAAGCAGCGGATGCAATCTGAGCAGCGGCCCCCAGATCAGCGGCACCAGCAAGGTGTGCGGCAGAATCACCAGCAGCGTGATCACTGCTTGTTTCCAGCGCGGCGGTGGCGAAGCGGCTTCGGCCAGCGGCGAGAACCAGAACTCGTTGACCGGCGCGACTTCGGTCTGGTCGCCATCGGCAAGCATCGGCGCAGCTTCATCGACCAGCGCCTGACGCTGCGGCGATTCCAGCCACGATTGCATCGCGTCGGTGGAGCAAAAGCGCAGCACGCAGGTGTAGAAATCGAGGCCGGCACGTTTACCGCGCACCACATCAACCCCCAAGTGCCCTTCCCGCTGCCCCGCGACCCGCACGATATTGCGCAGCCAGGCTTCATACGCCGCCTCAAACCCGGCCTTGACCCGGTGCTTGACGATCAGCGTCACGGTCTCATCAGACCCCGGTGCTTTTGGACTCAGGACTTCAGGCATAACGCAGCACTCCGGGCAAACGGACATTGAGCGCCAGCCGTCCCGGCCCGGCGATAAACACAGTGGCAAACAGGATCAACAGCAACCAGCCGAACTGCCCCTCGGCCACACTCCATTGCGGATGCACGACCAACAACGCCACCAGCAGAACAAAGAGAATAGGCACGCAGGCCAATCGCGCCAGTACCCCGGCGACGATCAGTAGCGGACAGACGACTTCGGCGAAGATCGCCAGCATCAGGGTGAGGTGCGAACCGAGGTGGAACGGATCTTCGATCAGCTGCAATTGCGCGCTGAAATCCAGCAGCTTGGGCAAGCCGTGTACCCACAGCAAAAACAACCCGCCGCTGACCCGCAGAAACAGCAAACCGACGTCGCGCGCCCGTTCATCGCGTTGCAAAGCGTTCATGACCCCATCCTGGAAACTTCATCGACCTGAATAATGCCGATGCCGGGAAGGGAAAAATTGAACAGATGTGCTCAGTTCACCGGCGTGCCGGGATATTCAGCACACCGCAAAACCCTGTGGGAGCGGGCTTGCTCGCGAAGGCGTCGGGCCAGTCGATTGATCGTTCCCACGCTCTGCGTGGGAATGCAACCCGGGACGCTCCGCGTCCCTTCCAAGGCCGAACGCGGAGCGTCCGTTGAGGCATTCCCACGCAGAGCGTGGGAACGATCATGTTCAGGCAGGTGGATTGAAGTTATCCAGCACCCGATTCACCGCGAGCTCGCCGAGCATGATCAACTGCGCAATTCCCAACAACGCCCGGCGCTGCGCTGCGGGCAAAAGGTGGGCGACGTCTTGGGCAATGGTTTTGGCCGAGGCGAGGGTTTCGCTGGCGTCGGTCAGTAGATCTTCGTTTTTGGTGTCGGCGGTGACGGCGTACATCCCACGGGTTTTACGTGGTGGGGGCGTGGAACCGGGTGGGCAAAGGTCTG
>NZ_CACSJY010000098.1:0-9978 GCF_902706155.1 Pseudomonas sp. 18058 | reverse complement strand
AATGCGGTGTATCAGTCGACACATTGGTTGACTGATACACCGCTTTCGCGAGCAAGCCCGCTCCCACATTTGTTTGGTGTAACGACATCAAAATTCGCCACTACTCTGACGTCAAACTTCACACAATGACCATTCGGCGCCTGCTGGTTCTATCTGGCTTGCGCAGCGGACTTTTCTTCTATTCTCAGCTCAAGGATATCGACAGTATCACTGGATCGAGCCAGTCCTCCCGTGGGGGCTGAATACCGGCTTCACCGAGGGTCGCCGCCATGTCGCGCAACCTCTGCCTCACCCGTCAATGCCTGGGTCTTGTGACCCGCATCGAATGCGCCATCAAGCCGTTGGCCGGCGATAACGGCATGTGGACGCTACTCTTCGCTGCCGGTATGGCCGGCGAACAACCTTCTGCCATCAAAGCCCAGGGGCCGTTTCACGGGCCGATCGCGGCCGAGTCGATTCTCGACACCATCGTTGAGAGCCTGACGCTGCACGGCTACGAACTGGCCGACGATCCGCAAATCTGGAGCCTGCACCTGCAAGCCCAGCTGCGCCAAATCAACGGCGGCCGCAGCCGCGCCCTGTAGGAGCTGCCGCAGGCTGCGATCTTTTGATCCTGTTCCTCAAGGCGCCGCGTCGGACGTCTGCGCCTTGTCGAGTTTGACCTCAAAACCATATTGCACGGTGGCGAGGTCGGTGCGCTGATAGGTTTCCACGTGAGTCGGGCGACCATAAAAATAATGCACGCCGACTAACGCCGGGCCTTCTGCACTGGCGTCGTGACTGACCGATAGAATTTCCTTCAAATAATTGCCGCTGTCGTCTTTGACGAAGTAGCGATATTCGTTGGCCGGAAACAATTTCAGATCCACCAGCAGCGTGTTGTTCTTGATCTCCAGCCCTTTGGGCAACGATTTTTCGTCGTAGGCCTGCTTGGCCACAGTCGCCAAAAACAGCGGCATCGAACCGACGGCAATCGCCGGGGTTTCCGGAAACAGATTCAAATCGTAAGTAATCGTCGCGCGCAACGGATCGACCTGGTACGCCTCGGGCGGCAGTTCGATCGGCTCGTCGAGTTTGCCGTTGTGCTTCTCGGTAAAGAACGTCACCGGGCTTTCGCCGGGGTTGAAATCGTCACCGAGCAATTCATCGTTGAACGTGCGGCGGTGGGAGAACTCGATGCGTGCGGCGCTCGGTTCTTCGACGGATTGATGGATGCGCACACCGGCCTTCAATTGCTCTTCGGTCAGGCTCGCGCCCTTGAGCCAGCTCACCGTCTGATCGTCGTAAACCGTCACCGGCAGATCCAGCGGCTGAATGGCTTTTTCCGTGGTGTGCTGTTTGAAGGCGCGGATCGGCAAGTCCAGCGCTTTACGCGATACGGTCACCGAAGAGAAATCCAGCACACTGACTTCCAGGGTTTCGATCGGGCCGTTGAAGTAGACCTTGTTGTAGCGCTTTGGATGTTTTTCCTCGAACGCCTGTTGCTCGGCAGTGAGCTGCTTGTCCAGCGCATCGCTCCAGGCTTTCTGCTGTTGCAGGTTCGTCAGTTGTTTTTCGTAGAACGCCACTTGCTCCGGGCTTTCGTTGATCGAGCCGGCACGCACCAGGTATTGACCGCTGGCATCGCGGGCCTGAACGATCATCGGATTGAGCTGCGCCTCAGCCACTTCCGGGGCCAATGGCTGACTGTTACTGAATTCGACTTCGGCGGAATTCTTTTCAAGCTTCAGCAGTTTCACGCTGAGGTTGTCGTTGGTGCGGGTCTGGCCAACGTCTTTCTGCGTCAGATCGAAGCTGTACAGGCGACGCGGCGCGATGACTTCGAGCTTGCCTTGCAGGCTGACCGGTTGCGGCAGGCTCTTCTTGTCGACGTTCAGACCGTCGATGAACGGGTAGGTCACGGTCAGGTCATCGGGATTGGTGACGTTGGAGCTGGATGGGCTAAGCTGAATGCCCGGATCGGTTTCCGACCATTCCGGCTGGTAGCCGATGACGCGTTTGTTACTCAGCGTGACCGACTGCCACTCCACACCATGAGGAAAAAGGAAGCCGCCGGGAATATTGAGGTTGAAAGGGAACACCGGTTGCAGGTCGGTGAGGTAGTCGGAGCTGGAATCCTTGTGCAGCACAAACAGGCCATTGATAAAGGTGTCGACCAATGCCTGCGGGGTCGGGTAGTGCTTGAGCACGCCGAGGGCGTCTTCGCCGTATTCGGTTTTCGCCGGGTTGCTGTCGAGTTTCTGTTTTGCGCGCTGGAGCAACAGCAATGAGCCGCCGAGTTCGCTGACGGCGTCCTTGAGTTTCGGATCGGTGATGGTGTCCAGTGACTGTTCGAACTTGGCGGTTTTCTCTTCAAGGCTTGTCGCGTGCTTCTCATCACCGGGCGAGCAACCGCTCATCAGCAGCGCGAAGCAAATTCCGGCAGTTGTTATCGGCAATCGCACATCCATTTCCACGCATCCTGTCCAACGTCACTGGGCTTTCATAGGTTTGGACACTAGCAGAAATTCTTTGTCATACGTGCGCAAACGGCGGATTCAGGACGGTTTCTGGCGGTCATGACGGACTGGTATACTCGCCGCCATTTCCAGCCCCCAGTGTGAGATTCAATGGAACGCTTTATCGAAAACGCAATGTACGCCACGCGCTGGCTGCTGGCGCCGATCTACATCGGCTTGTCCCTCGGTCTGCTCGCGTTGGCACTGAAATTCTTCCAGGAAATCGTCCATATCCTGCCCAACGTGTTTGCGATGGCCGAGTCGGATCTGATTCTGGTACTGCTATCGCTGATCGACATGGCGCTGGTCGGCGGCCTGTTGGTGATGGTGATGATTTCCGGGTACGAGAACTTCGTCTCGCAACTGGACATCGACGAGGGCAAGGAAAAGCTCAGCTGGCTGGGCACCATGGACTCGTCTTCGCTGAAGATGAAAGTCGCGGCGTCGATCGTGGCGATCTCTTCGATCCACTTGCTGCGCATCTTCATGGACGCCAAGAACGTCGATCCCGAGCACCTGATGTGGTACGTGATCATTCACATGACCTTCGTGATCTCGGCCTTCGCCATGGGTTACCTGGACAAGCTCACCAAGCACTGATCGTTTGTTGAACGCTGCAAAACACCGCCCGTCTGTTGCGAAACAGACGGGCGGTGTCGTTTGTGGCTTGTGCTTTGGGGCGCGCGGGCATATCCCTGTAGACGTCCTGATTCGCCACCGCGAGAGGTGCGCACATGAACCTGCAAGAGTTGAATGCGTTTGCCATTGCCAGGAAGGTCGATGAGCTGAATCTGATCTCCATGGAGGGCGGGATTTATCTGCTCGAAGCGCGCATGCATGGCGCGGCGTATCCGCTGAGTGATCCCAAGGGCAACATGCTGACGCTGCGTTCGGTGGAGCATGCGCGGGATTTGCTGCATGCCTTTCCGGTGCTGCCGTTCAACCTCGTACACACCTCGGTACATGATGAAATGTGTGGCCTGGGCGCCAGTGGCGAGGAAAGTCTGAAGGTACCGCTGGCCTGGCGTTCCGCCCTGTAGGCGCTGCGTCCCATCGCCGAAGCATCTGTGCTAGTCTGCTCGCCCTTTTGGTTCCGGGCGCGCCGGGACGCGCTGTGCACGCACGGCAAGTCTTGTGGCCGTCCGCACAGCGGAGCAGTGTCATGTCCGAAGTAAATCTGTCCACCGACGAAACCCGCGTCAGCTACGGTATCGGCCGTCAGCTGGGTGACCAGCTGCGCAACAACCCGCCACCGGGCGTTAGCCTGGACGCAATCCTGGCCGGTCTGACCGACGCTTTCGCCGGTAAGGAAAGCCGTGTTGGTCAGGAAGAAATGTCCGCCAGCTTCAAGGTTATCCGCGAAATCATGCAAGCCGAAGCGGCTGCCAAAGCTGAAGCCGCTGCTGGCGAAGGTCTGGCATTCCTGGCTGAAAACGCCAAGCGTGACGGCATCACCACTCTGGCTTCCGGCCTGCAATTCGAAGTGCTGACTCAGGGCGAAGGCGCCAAGCCAACCCGTGAAGACCAGGTGCGTACTCACTACCACGGCACGCTGATCGACGGCACTGTGTTCGACAGCTCCTACGAGCGCGGCCAGCCAGCAGAATTCCCGGTTGGCGGCGTGATCGCCGGCTGGACCGAAGCCCTGCAACTGATGAATGCCGGCAGCAAATGGCGTCTGTACGTGCCGAGCGAACTGGCTTACGGCGCGCAAGGCGTTGGTAGCATCCCGCCGCACAGCGTTCTGGTATTCGACGTCGAGCTGCTGGACGTTCTGTAATCCCGTGACCTTGTAGGAGCAAGCTCTGCTCCTACAGGGTTTGTGGCGTGTTTCATATTTCGATCTTGTGATGCAGTTCATGGGTCGGACGCAACGCCCGGGCATAGCAGAACAGGAACAGATTGCGCACCAGCTCCTTCAGTACCATCGGCTCGCTGGAACTCAGGCTGCTGACATCCAGATCCCCTTGATCCTGCAGCTCATGCAAGGCTTCCTCTTCAAGCACCGCACAGACCTCGCCGGTTTCCCGATGGAGGATTCTGAGGTAAGGATGTGGGCGATCCAGCCAGGCGTCGATCAAATAAGTCATGGTTCTCATCTCCATTGAAGGTGTTTGATGAGAATAATTCTTATTATCGAAATAGCAAGCGCCTATTGGCGGATTCTGATTTTTTCCGGGTAAAGATTGCGTAAGGTCAAAACGGCTGGCGTTTGGCTATTGCGTGGATTTATTGAGGTACGGCGGGGGAGGGTGAAGCTCCATCCCACGGCTGGCGCGGGATGGATGACAGCGCAATCAGACTTTTCTGACGAACTCGGATTTGAGTTTCATCGGGCCGATGCCGTCGATCTTGCAGTCGATGTCGTGGTCGCCATCGCACAGACGGATGTTCTTGACCTTGGTGCCGACCTTGACCACCAGCGAGGTGCCCTTGACCTTCAGATCCTTGATCACGGTGATGGTGTCGCCGTCCTGCAGGACGTTGCCGACCGAATCTTTCTTTACGGTGTCATCGGCGGCCACTTCGGCTTCGCCACTGGCGGACCACTCGTGGGCGCACTCCGGGCACACCAGTTGGGTACCGTCTTCGTAGGTGTATTCGGAATTGCATTTCGGGCAGGGTGGCAACGTGCTCACTAAGGCTCCTTGGGAGGGATCGCTAAAAGTCGCACATTGTATAGGGTTTTAGCTGTTCAGGCAGTCAAAAGCAAAAATCGCAGCCCCGGCAACCCCTGTAGGAGCTGCCGAAGGCTGCGATCTTTTGATCTTGCTACAGCGATCTCAGTGAGTGCGGGCGACCGCAAACTCACTCAATTCAACCAGTGCATCCCGATATTCGCTGGCCGGCAGCGCTTCGAGGCACTTGATCGCACGGGCCACGTAATCGCGGGCCAGTTGCGCGGTGTACTCCAGCGAACCGGAGGCTTCCACGGCAATGCGGATGCTTTCCAGGTCTTCGATCCCGCCTTTCTGAATCGCCTGACGCACCAGTGCAGCCTGTTCCGGCGTGCCTTCGCGCATGGTGTAGATCAGCGGCAGGGTCGGCTTGCCTTCGGCCAGATCGTCACCGACGTTCTTGCCAAGAGTTTCCGCGTCGCCCTTGTAGTCGAGCAGGTCGTCGACCAGTTGGAACGCCACACCGAGGTGATCGCCGAAAGTGCGCAGGGCTTCGCTCTGCTCAGCTGTGGCACCGGCCAGCGCCGCAGCACTGTGCGTCGAAGCCTCGAAAAGCATCGCGGTTTTGCCGCGGATGACTTCCATGTAGGTTTCTTCGGTGGTGCTGGCGTCGCGAACCTTGGACAGCTGCAACACTTCGCCTTCAGCGATGATGCGCGTGGCCTGGGACAGGATCTTCATCACCGGCATCGAACCCAGTTCGACCATCATTTCGAACGAGCGCGAGTACAGGAAGTCGCCGACCAGCACGCTCGGAGCGTTGCCCCACATGGCGTTGGCGGTCGAGCGGCCACGGCGCATGCCGGACATGTCGACAACGTCGTCATGCAGCAGGGTCGCGGTGTGCAGGAATTCGATGGTGGCGGCGAGCAGACGCATGTCGTCGCCTTCGCGACCCAATGCCTTGCCACACAGCAACACTAATAAAGGACGCAGGCGTTTACCGCCGGCCGAGGTGATGTAATCGCCGATTTTCGATACCAGCGGTACTCGGGAAGTCAGCTGCTTCTTGATGATGCCGTCGACGGCGTTAAAATCGTCCGCCACCGCGCGGTAGAAAGCTTGGGGTTGCATCAGAGACAGTTGCTCCAGAAGGGTTGCGCGGCATGCTAGGACCCCCACCCGGACCTGTCAAGGCGCGATGGACGGCCTCTTGCAACACTTCAACAGCTTGCGTACAATCGCGCACCCTGAACTTCCTGGGCAGCACCTGCCTTACGCAATTGCAATCAGGCCTTCCAGCCTTATGCAGCCATGCCAGCCAATACCTCTTCTTATAAAGAGCTGGGTGAGCAGGATTATCGGAGAAATACCATGTCGTACGCAGTAATTGTTACTGGTGGCAAGCAATACAAAGTCGCCCCAGGTGAATACCTGAAGATCGAAAAACTGGAAATCGCTACCGGCGAATCCGTTACTTTTGATCGCGTTCTGTTGGTCGCCAATGGCGATGACGTGAACATCGGCGCTCCAGTTGTTGCTGGCGCTACCGTTGTGGCTGAAGTGATCTCCCAAGGTCGTCACGATAAAGTCCGCATCATCAAGTTCCGTCGTCGTAAGCACCACATGAAGCGTATGGGCCACCGCCAGTGGTACACCGAGATCAAAATCACCGGTATTCAGGCTTAATTTCAGCCTAATTCCTCACTAGGAGAATTGACTCATGGCACACAAAAAAGCTGGTGGTAGTACCCGTAACGGTCGCGACTCAGAAGCCAAACGCCTTGGCGTTAAGATGTATGGCGGCCAGAAAATCATTCCGGGCAACATCATCGTGCGTCAGCGCGGCACCCAATTCCACGCTGGCTACGGCGTTGGCATGGGTAAAGATCACACCCTCTTCGCGAAAATCGAAGGCGTGATCAAGTTTGAAGTAAAGGGCGCGTTCAACCGCCGTTACGTGAGCGTTGTCGCAGCTTAATTGCGCAATCGCTGGAAAAGCCCTGTCTCGCGACGGGGCTTTTTCGTTTGTGGGGTGAGTCTCTTGCAAAACTGTTTGTATGGGCTGTCGGCGTGCGATGCAGGTCGTGTTTTGGGGTCGCTGCGCTCATTTTTGCAAGAGTCTTATGTCTTGATTGTTTTTCGGCTCGTCCGTACGGCGAGAGGCGTTGGTTATGAAGTTTGTTGATGAAGTATCGATTCGCGTAAAGGCCGGTGACGGTGGCAATGGTGCCATGAGTTTCCGTCGGGAAAAATTCATCGAAAACGGTGGCCCGAACGGTGGTGATGGCGGTGACGGCGGTTCCATCTACATGATGGCTGACGAAAACCTCAACACCCTGGTCGACTACCGTTACACCCGGCACTTCGATGCCGAGCGCGGTTCCAACGGTGGCAGCACTGACTGCACCGGCAAGAAGGGCGAAGACCTGATCCTGCGTGTGCCAGTCGGCACCACAGTGATCGACTCCGCCACTCAGGAAGTCATCGGCGACCTGACCAAGGCTGGTCAGAAGTTGATGGTTGTGCAGGGCGGCTGGCACGGTCTGGGCAACACCCGTTTCAAATCCAGTACCAACCGTGCGCCGCGTCAAACCACGCCGGGTAAGCCGGGTGAGCAGCGCGACCTGAAACTGGAAATGAAAGTACTGGCCGACGTTGGCCTGCTGGGCTTGCCGAACGCCGGTAAAAGTACTTTTATCCGTTCGGTATCGGCGGCCAAGCCGAAAGTCGCCGACTACCCGTTCACCACGCTGGTGCCAAACCTCGGTGTGGTCAGCGTCGATCGCTGGAAGAGCTTCGTCGTTGCGGACATTCCGGGTCTGATCGAAGGCGCTTCTGATGGTGCCGGTCTGGGTATTCGCTTCCTCAAGCACTTGGCGCGTACGCGTCTGCTGCTGCATCTCGTCGACATGGCGCCGCTGGATGACGCCAGCGCTCCGGACGCGGCAGAAGTGATCGTCAACGAGCTGATCAAGTTCAGCCCGTCCCTGGCCGAGCGTGATCGCTGGCTGGTGCTGAACAAGTGCGACCAGATCCTTGAAGAAGAGCACGAAGAGCGCGTCAAGGAGATCGTTGGTCGTCTGGAATGGACTGGCCCGGTTTACGTGATTTCGGCTATCGCCAAGATCGGTACCGAGCGTCTGTGCCACGACATCATGCGTTACATGGAAGATCGTGCTGATCGCCTTGCTGCCGATCCGGCTTACAAGGAAGAGCTGGCCGACCTCGATCAACGCATCGAAGACGAAGCCCGCGCCCAGTTGCAGGCGCTGGACGACAAGCGTGCCCTGCGCCGCAGCGGCGTGAAGTCGGTTCACGACATCGGCGACGATGATTGGGACGAAGAAGATGTAGATGACGAAGACGGTCCGGAAATCATTTACGTGCGTGACTGATCCGTTGCGATAAACTTGAACGCCGCTCAATCGAGCGGCGTTTTAGTATCTGGAAATCGATCGTTGGTAAGGCATAGCCACGAATAACGTCACGGGCAGCGCTGGGTCGCGCTGCCCTCAAGCTAAGGTTGAAGATGATGCGGAGCAAGGTGACAGGTGCGCAGCGTTGGGTCGTGAAGATCGGCAGCGCTTTGCTGACAGCAGATGGCAAAGGGCTGGATCGCGCGGCTATGAGTGTCTGGGTTGAGCAAATGGTGGCGCTGCATGAAGCGGGTGTCGAGCTGGTGCTGGTGTCCTCCGGGGCAGTGGCGGCAGGTATGAGCCGTTTGGGCTGGACCGCGCGACCCAGCGCGATGCACGAGCTCCAGGCGGCCGCCGCGATCGGTCAGATGGGTTTGGTGCAGGCGTGGGAATCAAGCTTCGCCGAGCATGGCCGGCACACGGCGCAAATTCTCCTGACTCACGACGACTTGTCCGACCGCAAGCGCTACCTCAATGCCCGTAGCACCTTGCGCGCGCTGGTCGAGCTGAAAGTCATTCCGGTCATCAACGAAAACGACACCGTTGTGACTGACGAGATCCGTTTTGGCGACAACGACACGCTGGCGGCGCTGGTGGCCAACCTGGTCGAAGCGGATCTGCTGGTGATCCTTACCGACCGCGACGGCATGTTCGACGCCGATCCGCGCAACAATCCGGATGCGCAGTTGATCTACGAAGCGCGCGCCGATGATCCGAGTCTCGATGCGGTCGCCGGCGGTACCGGTGGTGCGTTGGGGCGTGGCGGCATGCAGACCAAGCTGCGTGCGGCGCGTCTGGCTGCGCGCTCCGGTGCACACACGATCATTGTTGGTGGGCGTCTCGAGCGCGTGCTTGATCGCCTGAAAGCGGGCGAGCGCATCGGCACCTTGCTGTCGCCTGAGCGCGGCATGCTCGCGGCGCGTAAACAGTGGCTAGCCGGCCATCTGCAAACGCGCGGTACCCTGGTGCTGGACGATGGTGCGGTGTCGGCGCTGTCCAAAGGCAACAAAAGCCTGCTGCCGGTCGGCGTGAAACTGGTGCAGGGTAGCTTCCGTCGCGGTGAGATGGTGGTGTGCGTGGCGCCGGACGGTCGTGAGATCGCTCGTGGCCTGGCCAACTACAGCGCGCTGGAAGCACAAAAAATCATCGGTCAGTCGTCGGATGCGATTGTCGGTTTGCTCGGTTACATGGCGGAGCCAGAACTGGTTCACCGTGACAACCTGATCCTGGTGTAAGGAAAACTCGATGCGTTTAGCAAAAGGATTGTTGGGCCTGCTGATGGCGATGCCATTGCTGGCCTCGGCCGAGGAAATCGGTCAGGTGTCGACAGTGTTCAAATTCGTCGGCCCGAACGACCGGATCGTGGTCGAAGCGTTTGATGATCCGAAGGTCGAAGGCGTGACCTGCTACCTGTCGCGCGCCAAGACGGGCGGGGTGAAGGGT